>NZ_JBBNIH010000162.1:0-88545 GCF_040094125.1 Faecalibacterium longum | reverse complement strand
GGTCCGAGTGGCGAGAATCGAACTCACGGCCTCTTGAACCCCATTCAAGCGCGCTACCAAAACTGCGCTACACCCGGATATTTGTTGTGGCTCATCGCTCACAGCTCCATTAGTATACCCGCTATAGGCCGTTTTGTCAAGCGCTTTTTTTATTTTTCTTGGATTTTTTCTGGATTTTTCGCTCATCGTCCAGAAGCTCTCGATGGTGCGTCCATTTCATTTTCGGTGACTGCCATTGCCACGGCAAAGACGCTGTGGGCGCCCGCATCCAGCAGTGCCTGCGCGCAGGCTGCGGCGGTAGCGCCGGTGGTGATGACGTCATCCACCAGCAGCACCCGCTTCCCTTCCACGAGCTCCGGCTCCTGCGCCCGGAAGGCACCGGCCGCATTTGCCAGACGCTCGTCCAGCGAGAGTCCTGCCTGATGGCGTCCGGCCCGGACGCGGCAGAGCGCCTTTGGCAGCAGCGGGAGGCCCAGTGCATGGGCCAGAGGCTGCGCCATCCGTTCCGGCACATTGTAGCCGCGCCGACGGCTGGTGGCAGGCACCGGAACGATGCAGTCATAACCGATGGCCGCACCGGGGACCAGCCCCGGCACCGGCTCTGCAAAGTGCATCTCCACCTCTGCCCCGAACAGCCGGGCCGTCATCTCCACGCCAAGCTCCACCGCTGTCCAGCTTTCGCCTTCGTATTTGGCACGGAGGATGGCGCTGCGGACGACGCCCTCATACCGGTAGGGCGCAGCCGCCCCATCCAGAGCGCCCAGATAGTGGCGGCTCACGTCCAGCCGCATGACCGGGCCGCGGCGCAGCTCTTCCAGCCGCGGTGTACACACCTCACAGAGCGGCAGCGTTCCCAGCACCCTGCGGCAGCAGGGACACCGCCTCGGGAAAAGCAGCTGGCGCATCTGCCGGGCAAGCTGCGCGGGGCGGCTGTAATAACCTGCCATCAGTCTTTTTTGACGGCGACGATGATACGCACCTTTTTGCCAGCGGCGCAGCCAAAGTTGTCGTACCAACCAGTAAGATAGTAATCATCGGAGTTGACGGAAGTGAGCTTGGTGTAGTAATATTGACCCTTGTACCACAGGTAGACCTGCGTATTATCGGCCATTTCAAACCTTTCGCCCTTGGAGGAAAGGACGCTGGCCGCACCCACCTTGTCGATCTTCATGGGCATCAGCTGCACCATGTTGCGGACAGAGCCGGTCGTCTCCTGACAGACCGCAATGCCGCCAGCCAGCACAGGATACTTGATGGAAGTGCCCAGACTGGCCTGCTGGCCGTTGACGTAGCCGATATAGGTCGCACCGCTGCCGATGAAGTTGAATATCTGGCTGAAGGGAGTGCCGGTGATCTGGGCGATCTGCTGGAAGCCGAGGCCCAGAAGTGCGCCGGTGTTGCTGGTCAGGCGCTCCCATGCCGTGCTGAGGATGTCGCCGGAGATAACGCCCCACAAGATCTCTGTGGTGGTGGGTACCATGATGCTCTTCACCTGACTGACGACTGCATTGGTATCAATGGTGCCGTTACCCGGCTCAGCCTTGATGGCACTGAGAAGGGTGCTGTAGTTGGCGGCGACATTCTTCACATCGTCCAGCACACCGTAGTACCACAGGTCGCCAGTCACATCGTTCAGAATAAGCGTGTCGATCTGTCCCTGCGGATTGGTGGTGTAGTAGCGGACATCGGAAGCCTTTAAGTTTACCCCCGATAGGCGGCTGGGACGAACCGTCCCAGCCACACCCCCTGTACTCGTATCAAGGATCTGCACGTCATCTGCCAGAGCCATATCGCCCAGCGCGGTGGCGTTCTCGTTCACAGTGCCGCTGACGGAGCGCTCATCGATTTTTTCCACGCTCTCGCCTTCGGGGCTGACCCGCACTTCCACCAGCCAGCCAGCGGGGAAATTCAGGCTCTTGTCTACATTCACTTCGCGGGCAAGGCCGTCGGTACACAGGACCTTGACGGTCTGAAGCACATCGGCACTGTTGTCCTCGTCGATGAGGTTGCGGGCGGACGACTGCACCACGCCGTAAAAGACCTCGTCGGCCTCCTCGCCGGTGATGATGCCTGCGGCCACATTGTTCATGCCCAGCAGCAGAGTGACCACCTGGCCAACACCGCCGCCGTTGAGAGAAGACACCTGAGAAGCAATGGCCGTACTGCCCAGCGTATAGGACGTGCCTGCCACCGTGATGGAAGCGGGGGCGCTGGCCGAGGGAGACACCTCGGTAATGCGGCCTGCGGCACGGCGGGTATAGACCCACAGGGTCTTGAGGCTCTCGCTGTAGTAGTAGACGTCGTATTTGTTCAGCTCTGCGGAGCCGGAGACCTTATCGTTGCGGTAGACGCTGGCAGGGACGAAGGGCAGCACCGTGCTCTCCGAAGCCACGAAGGGGCCTTCCAGGCTGCTGAGCAGGATGGTGGAGCCGTCCACCTGACCATTGCTCACGGTAAAGCCAAGGGTCGTGCCGTAGGCCGAGCCGCTGGCGTTGTTGGCGGTGAGGGCATTGTAGAGCAGGACGGCGCAGTCCTCGTAGTTCATCGCTTCGCCCTGACGGCGGTCGAGGCCGGCACGCAGGCCGATCTCGCTGGCCTTGTTGAGCTGGGCGTTGGGAAACGCGCCGCTCAGGTCGGTCATCTTATAGCCCATCAGCTTGAGCACTGCAGTGCATGCTTCTTCCAGCGTGACGGCGTTGTTCGGGCGGAAGCTGCCATCGGTGTAGCCGTTCATCCAGCCCTGCTGCACGGCGATGCGGACATAGGGCGCCCATGCCGAGGAGCCGGGCAGGTCGGTGTAGAGGGTACCCACTGCCCCCTGAGAAGAGATGCTCTCCCGGTAGGTAGAGTAAGAGGTCAGCATTCTGGCAAATGCGCCGCGGGTCACGGCTGCATTCAGTGCGCCGGACTGCTCGGAATCCATAGCACCCAGCGTGATGGCAAACTGGACGGCGGTGTTGTTGCCCGCAGCCGATGCCGGCATCACCAGCATCGACACCGCGATGCTGACCGCCAGCAGAAATGCGAGAAGACGTTTTTTCATTGTGATCTCCTTATAAAAAATGTTAAGCCTCTCAGTCTCGCTTCGCTCGACAAGGCCGGGTTGCGGCACCCAGCATCCGCTGCGCATTGCGCGCGTCTTGCTGGCCGCTGCCCCAGCAACGACTCCCTGTTTCCGCCACTTGCGGCGGTCGTCGTTGTTGCCCCTACCGAGGGGAGCCTCTGGCGAAGAGAGAAAGCTTTCCGTACTGCCAAGGCCTCCCCTCGTCAGGGGAGGTGGCTGCGCCAAAGGCACAGACGGAGAGGTTAATCATATCTCAACGCGTCGATGGGGTTGAGCCGCGCGGCGCGTTTTGCGGGCAGATAGCCGAACAGCACTCCGATGAATACCGAGATGCCGAAAGCTGCCGCGATGGAGTTGAAGGACGGGCTGACCGTGATGTCCATGCCATCGGTGAACATGGGCAGCACCTGATTGGCGATGGCCGACACGATGTAGCCGAGGACGATGCCCAGCGTGCCGCCAAGAGCCGAGGTAGTGGCCGCCTCGGTGACGAACTGGGCTAGAATGGTCTTTTCCTTCGCGCCCATGGCCTTGCGGATGCCGATCTCACGGGTGCGCTCGGTGACGGACACCAGCATGATGTTCATGATGCCGATGCCGCCCACCAGCAGCGAGATACTGGCGATGCCGGTGAGGATGACGATGACCATGTTGATCATCTTGTTCATCTCTTCCAGCCACTCGCTGGCGCTGTAGACGTAGTAAGCATTGTCGCTCTTGAAGATGTCATACAGTTCCTGTTCCACCGCAGCCTTGGCCTCGTTGGCCTGGCCCTCGTCCACCATGATGGCGGAGTAGGAGTCCGGCGAGCTTTCGTTGGAAAGGCGCATGGCTGTGGTGTAGGGCAGGTAGACGCTGTCGTCGTCGCTGCCCTCCTGCTGGTCGGGGTTGGAGATCTTGGCCTTCAGCACGCCCACGATGCGGAACTTATAGGGGCCAAGCTTGATGGTCTGGCCCACCGCATTTCCGCCGTAGGCCGTGCGGTTGATGTAATCGCCGATGACGCAGATCTGCTTGTTGTCTGCGATGTCCATATACTGGATGTTCCGGCCCTTGGCAAGGGTGTAGCCCTTCATCTCGATGTAGTTTTCATCCACGCCGTACATCTCGCTGTAGCGGTAGGTCGTAGTCCCCACCTTGGGGGTGTTGTCGCTGAAATCCAGCTGCGGCGAGATGGAGGAAAGCAGTTTGGGGTTCTTTTTGACGAGGTCGTACAAATCATCCACCGTCGCAGTGCGGGAACCATAGCCCCATATCTGGATGGAGAGGGTGTTGGTTCCCATTGCGGAAAAGCTGTCCCGCATGCTTCTGGTCATGCCGTTGCCCAAACCGACGATGACGATGACCGCCATGACGCCGATGATGATGCCCAGCATGGTCAGAAACGTGCGCAGTTTATTGCTCCAGACGTTCTGCAGTGCCTGACGGAAAGTCTCTAATACCATTATTTCGCTTCCTCCTGTGCCGCTTCGCCGGACAGAGTGGGCTGCACGACAGCCTCAGGCGCGTGGGCGTCGCCGTCGTACACCACCTGACCGTCTTCCAGACGGATGATACGCTCCGCCTGCACGGCGATGGAATTGTCGTGGGTGATGAGCACCACGGTATGCCCCTCCCTGTGGAGCTGCTGGAGCATCCCGATGACCTCGCGGCCGGTGTGGGAGTCCAGAGCGCCGGTGGGTTCGTCGGCGAGGATGACCGCCGGGTTGCGCACCAGAGCACGGGCGATGGAAACGCGCTGCTGCTGGCCGCCGGAAAGCTGGTTTGGCAGGTTTTTGAGCTTATCCCCCAGACCCACCTTTTCCAGCACATCCTTGGCCAGCTTGTGGCGCTCGGCGCGGGAGATATTCGCGTAGATCAGCGGCACCTCCACGTTCTCCATCAGGTTGAGGCGGGGCAGAAGGTTATACTGCTGGAAGATGAAACCCAGCATCTCGTTGCGCACATCTGCCAGCTCGTCTCGGTTCATCTTGCCCACGTCCCTGCCGTTGAGCCGGTAGGTGCCGTAGGTGGGGACGTCCAGACAGCCGATGATGTTCATGCAGGTGGACTTGCCCGAACCGGACTGGCCCACGATGGCCACAAACTCCCCTTTCTCGATCTTCATCGTGATGTGGTCGGCGGCCTTTACCAGAGTATCACCCATCTGATAATACTTGCATACCTGGTCAAATTCGATCAGAGCGCTCATGGGGCACCTCCTTACCAGATACTGTCGCTGTAACTGTCGCTGTAATAGTCATCCGACACAGAGCTGGTGTCGTAGGCCACCGTGTCGTCCTCCTGCAGGCCGCTCTTGATCTCGGTGTAGCTGTCGTCGCTGACGCCGGTCTCGACCTTGACGTAGACATAGCCGTCCGGTGCGTCCATGTCTTCCACCGCATTGGCTGCGCTGGGAGACTTCTTACTCACCAGCACATAGCCGCCGCGGATAACGGCAGCATTCGGCACGACGAGAGCGTTGCCGGCCTCGGCCACGACGATCTCAGCGTTGGCGTTCATGCCGGGGCGCAGGCCGTCGGTGTTGTCGATGCGGATGGTGATGGGGTAAGTCGTGGTGCCGCCGCTGGAGCTGCCCTTCATGGACACACGGGTGACTGTGCCGACATAGGTCTTGTCCGTCACAGCGTCAGCGGTGAGCTGAACTTTCTGGCCCACGGACAGTGCGCCGATCTGCAGCTCATCCACATTGATGACCATTTCCAGATAGCTCAGGTCGTAGATGACGCAGAGGGTGCTGCCGGAGGTCAGGGCGTCGCCCTGCTTGGCGTCTTTCTCAATGATGGTGCCGCTGATGGGCGAGGTAATGGTGTAGTTGGACATATTGTCCTGCTGGTTCTGCATCGAGATCTCAGCGCTGCGCAGGGACTCGGAAGCAGACTGGATGGATTCGGTCAGCTCGTCGCCGGTCAGCTCGATGATGATGTCACCCTTGGAGACCGCGCCGCCCTCCTGCACATTGATGGCGGAAACGGTGCCGCTGGCCTGAGCGGTCAAGGTGCGCTCTGCCTGATAGGCAAAGGTGGCAGAGGCGATGGAGCTGACGCCATTGACGCTGGCGGTAGCGGCCTGGGCGGTGGTCAGACCGCCGGCATTGTTGACCCGGATGGTGACGGTTCGTACCAGCAGGTTGCCGGTGCTCAGCTCATCGGTGCCGGTGACGGCGGTGATGGTGCCTTTCAGCGTCTCAAAGGTGCCGTCCAGCACCACGTCAGCGCTCTGGCCCACCGAGAAGTTGGCGGCGTCGGCTGCCGGGAACAGCAGGTTCAGCAGCATCTTGGAGCTGTCGCGGATGACCGCCACCTCCTGGCCGCTGGTCACCTCGTCGCCCTTTGCGACCTTGAGGCTGCTGACGGTGCCGTCCACCTCTGCGCGGACATACTGGCGGTCCACAGTCTTGTCATAGCTGCGCTGGGCCTGCTGCAGGGCAATGCTGGCCTTTTCCAGATTGGTGGAGGCATCCGAGCTGTCGATGGTGTAGAGCACATCGCCCTCCTCCACCTTGTCGCCCTCTTCAAAGCCGCCGGTGAGGATCTTGCCGTCCACCAGAGACTTGACGGTATATGTATTAGCCGGGTTCAGCGTGCCGGTGCCGCTCAGGGAATTGGAGACATCCTGACGGACCGGCGTCGTCTCGGCGTAGGTCACATCGCGGCTGGCAGCGCCATTCCTGCCGCCGCCTATGAGAAAGACAGCGCCCGCTGCCGCCACGACGACCAGCGGCACGAGCCACTTCCAGTTCTTTTTGGCAAATGCGCCTGCACCGGTCCTACCCTTGGCTCCGGTCATTTCCCCGGCAGCCTCAGCAGACTGAGCCGCTGCATCCTTTTTCTTTTTCCAGATCATGCTTTTCCTCCTAGTCGATGCAAAAGGGCATAGTTGCCCCTTTGCACGAAAAATCTGTTATTGGTAGTGTATCGCATTTCACCAAAATACTCAAGCGTCCAAATTTCATTTCACCCTTTATTTACAAAATACACGTCCGTTTTTATGCAAAAAGAGACACCCGCAGCGCCCTTTTCAGAGCAATGCGGGTGTCTCTTTTTATCCTATCAGGATGCGGCTTTGGCCTCGCTCAGCGGAGCCAGCTGCACATACACCCCGGCAGGGACGCAGGCCGCCCATGCACCTTCCTCGCTCAGCTGGCCGAACTGCTCACAGACATGGTCCGGGCATTGGCTGTCCTGAAACGAGATGGTGCCGTCTTTTACCTGTAAATGAACGACATAGCTGCCCACATCGTACAGGTAATCGTAGTCCTTATCCAGCGGCAGCACCTCGGTGATGCCGTCGCCGAAATCCACGACCGCTGCCAGCGGCTCCGTCCTGCTGCGCGGACGCAGCAGAAAGACCAGCAGGACAGCTGCCGCCAGGACGACGGCTGCGAAGAGGAGGTTTGCCTTCCAGCTCAGGCGTTTTGCGCCTTTTGCCGGCTCAGGCTGCTTGCGGATGCTCATGCAGCGTAGTCGCTGGCAGCAGCACCGGCAATACGGCCAAAGACGGTGAAGTCAGCAACAGCGTTGCCGCCCAGACGGTTTGCACCGTGGACGCCGCCAGTCACCTCACCTGCTGCGAACAGGCCGGGGATGACCTCGCCCTTCTCGTTCAGCACCTCGGTGTTGGCGTTGATCTTCAGGCCGCCCATGGTGTGATGGACACCGGCGGTGACCTTCACAGCGTAGTAGGGAGCGGTGTTCAGGGGGTTGGCGAAGCTGGTGCGGCCGAAGTCGGGGTCATTCTTGGCCTCAACGTAGCCGTTCCACTTCTCCATGGTCTCTGCGAAGGCAGCTGCATCGACGCCCATAGCCTCGCCCAGCTCCTCGTAGGTAGCGCCGGTGACGGTGTAGCCCTTCTTGATGTAGCCCTGGATGACGCTGGAAGCATCGACCATGGCCTGATCGACGACCAGCCAGCTGTAGCTGCCGGTCTGAGCGATCTCAGCGGCGGAGACGACGTCGCGGGTGCCGACCTCGTCGATGAAGCGCTTGCCCTCGGCGTTGATCAGCACAGCGCCGTCGCCGCGCAGGCCCTCGGTGATGAGGGCAGCGGTGTTGGCCTCAACGGTGGGGTGGATCTGGATCTGGTCCATGTCCACGGTAGCAGCGCCGATGGCCTGTGCCATCTCGATGCCCTGGCCCTGGATGCCGGGGGCGTTGGTGGTCATGAAGCCCTTCAGCTCGGGCTTGTACTTGACGACCATGTCGAGGTTTGCACCGAAGCCGCCGGAAGCCAGAACGACTGCCTTGGCGTTGACGGTGACGGTCTCACCGGAAGCACCGGTGGCCTTGACGCCCACGGCAGCGCCGTTGGCATCGGTCAGGATCTCAGTTGCAGTGGTGTCCAGCATCATCTTGACGCCGGCCTTCTCGCAGTTCTCCTGCAGCAGGGGGATCATGTAGGAGCCGACGGAAACGGTCTTGCCCTCTGCGTTCACAGGGCGATGGATGCGCTTGACGGATGCACCGCCGAAGCTGGAGACGTTGTGCAGGGTGATGCCGTGCTCGTCCAGCCAGTCGATGGCGTCAGCGGAGTTTGCGCACAGGGTCTCGACCAGCTCGGGGTCGTTGATGCCCTTGCCGCCGATCATGGTATCCAGCTCCATCAGCTCGACAGAGTCGAAGTAGCCGGTGGGGTTGGCCTGATAGGCAGCCCACTGCTCGGAGACGGTCTTTGCCAGAGCGGTGATGGTCTCGTTGTCGGCGTACTTCTCGGCAGCAGTCTTCAGGGTCTTCTCGACGCCGGCAGACTCGCCGAACTCGTTCTCATCCTGATAGACGGTCTTGCCGGCGTTCATGCCGCCGGTAGCGCGGACGGAGTTGCCGCCCACCATGGACTGGCTCTCGAGGATGACGACGCTCTTGCCCTCACCGGCAGCGGTGATGGCGGCAGTCATGCCTGCGCCGCCTGCGCCGACGACGACGACGTCGGCCTCAACGGTGGAGTCCTCGGCAGAGCCGGTCTTCTCCACAGCGGTCTTGTAGTCATCGGGGTTCAGGCCGGCAGCGGTCAGAGCAGCTGCAGCAGCCTCCTTGATGGCGGTAGAGGTGACGGTAGCGCCGGACACGCCGTCCACGGCGATGCTGCCGCTCTCGGCGATCTCGCCGGGCATCTTGGCGATGGCCTCAGAGCCGACGCCCTGGGTCTCGTCCTTGCCCTCGGCGGTGCAGCCGGTGATAGCGCCGTCGGTCAGGGTCAGGGTGACGGAAACGTCGCCGCCGAAGCCCTTGGCAGTGCCGGTGAAGTCACCGGACACACCCGCGTCAGAACTGGTAGAGGCAGGCTTTGCACCGCAGCCGTAGCCAAACAGGCTGACCGCGATGATCGCTGCCATAGCCAGTGCAGACACGCTCTTCTTGATCTGAGCTTTCTTCATGTTTTTCCTTCCTTGCTTGCTTCGTGGTTTGTGGTTGCGAACATCTATCAGCATAAAAAGGGAGCTGCCCTTTTACAAGCAGCCCCCTCTGCCGAACTTGGGAAAAGGATTTAGGCGTTGGCCTGTGCAGCAGCAACAGCGCAGGCGACAGTAGCGCCGACCATCGGGTTGTTGCCCATGCCGATGAGGCCCATCATCTCGACGTGTGCAGGCACAGAAGAGGAACCTGCAAACTGAGCATCGCCGTGGACGCGGCCCAGAGAGTCGGTCAGGCCGTAGCTGGCGGGGCCGGCTGCGACGTTATCGGGGTGCAGGGTACGGCCCGTGCCGCCGCCGGAAGCGACGGAGAAGTACTTCTTGCCGTTCTCGATGGCCCACTTCTTATAGGTGCCGGCGACCAGGTGCTGGAAGCGGACGGGGTTGGTAGAGTTGCCGGTGATGGAGCACTGGACGTCCTCCTTCTTCATGATGGCAACGCCCTCCATGACGTCGTTGGCGCCATAGCACTTGACCGCTGCGCGCTCGCCCTCGGAGAAGGGGATCTCCTTGACGACGGTCAGGGTCTGAGAGGGGATGTCGTACTCGGTCTGCACATAGGTGAAGCCGTTGATACGGGAGATGATGTAAGCGGCGTCCTTGCCCAGGCCGTTCAGGATGACACGCAGGGGGGTCTTGCGGACCTTGTTTGCGGTGCGGGCGATGCCGATAGCACCCTCAGCAGCGGCGAAGGACTCGTGGCCTGCCAGGAAAGCGAAGCAGGTGGTGTCCTCGCTCAGCAGACGAGCGCCCAGATTGCCGTGGCCCAGACCGACCTGACGCTGCTCAGCGACAGAACCGGGGATGGTGAAAGCTTCCAGACCTTCGCCGATGGCGGCTGCGCACTCGGCAGCATCGGTCAGGCCGCGCTTGACGGCGATAGCGGTACCCAGGGTGTAAGCCCAGACAGCGTTATCAAAGCAGATGGGCTGCACGCCGCGGACGATCTTGTCGCAGTCGATGCCCTTAGCGAGGAGCATCTCGTTGCAGGCGTCCAGAGATTCGAGGCCGTTGGCCTTCAGGCATGCCTCGATTTTCGGCATGCGGCGATCCATAGATTCAAAAGTTGCCATGAGTTGTTCCTCCTCTCTTATTCCTCACGCGGGTCGATGTACTTGACAGCGCCTGCTTCCTTGCTGAAGCGGCCGTAAGTACCCACGTTCTTCTCGTAAGCCTCGTTGGGGGTCTTGCCGTGACGGATGTCCTCCATCATCTTGCCCAGCTTGACGAACTGATAGCCGATGACCTCGCCGTTGGCATCCACAGCCAGCTTGTTGATGTAGCCCTCGGTCAGCTCCAGATAACGGACGCCCTTCTCCTTGGTGGAGAAGATGGTGCCGGTCATGGAGCGCAGGCCCTTGCCCAGGTCATCCAGACCTGCGCCGATGGGCAGACCGTCCTCAGAGAAAGCGGTCTGGCTGCGGCCGTAGACGATCTGCAGGAACAGCTCGCGCATAGCCACGTTGATGGCGTCGCAGACGAGGTCGGTGTTCAGAGCTTCCAGAATGGTCTTGCCGGGCAGGATCTCGCCTGCCATAGCAGCAGAGTGGGTCATGCCGGAGCAGCCGATGGTCTCCACCAGAGCCTCCTCGATGACGCCGTTCTTGATGTTCAGAGACAGCTTGCAGGTACCCTGCTGAGGTGCGCACCAGCCCACACCATGGGTGTAGCCGCTGATGTCCTTGATCTCATAGGCCTTGACCCATGCGCCCTCTTCGGGGATGGGGGCCGGACCATGCTTAGGACCTTTGGTGATCGGGCACATATTCTGTACTTGCTGCGAATAGGTCATAATCATACTCTCCTTTTGACAAATTGATGCCGTGCGGCAGAAGCTTCTCTCCCCTGCCGCCTTGCATTGACCGGGCCGTGCCGCTCTCTTTTCAGCGCCTTTCCCGGTACTACCACGCACAATTTTATTATAGAGGACGTTGGCCCAATTTGCAAGTCATTTCTGACAAATTTTTCGCAATCTTTTTGCCATTTTCGTTTTTCTGCGCAGGAGCGCAACTTCTCAATTCGGTTTTTTCTGCGGCTCCCGCCGCACCGGCGTGACGGCCCAGATGCAGGCGAAGCCCGCCGCCGCACCCGCGATGGCGAGGATGTGCCGTCCCTGCTCGAATCCCCAGAAATCAGCGATGCAGGGGAACAAAAGGCTTCCCACGCTCTGGCCCAGCGCCAGAAAGCCGTAGTTCACCCCGGCGTGGGGCAGGCCGAACAAATCGGTGGAGAGGGCGGGCAGCACCGCCGCCAGCGCCGAGTAGCAGAACGTCAGCCCCGCATACACTGCCACGACGGCCCACCCCCGGGCAAACAGGAACACCGCCGAAAGCCCCAGCGACACGCCGAAGAGGATGAGGTCGGTGGGGCGGCGGCCGATCTTGTCGCTGAGCAGGGGCATCAGCAGCCGCCCGGCCGCACTGCCCACACTGCCCAGCACCACGGCCCAGAGGGCGGCGCTCTCGTCCAGCCCCCGCTCCATCCCAAGCTTCAGGATGATGGGGCTGAACAGCAGCACCGCCGGGGTAGAAAAGCAGACCGCTCCGGCGCAGAGCCAGTACTGCCGCGTGCCAAGCATCTGCCGGGGCGAGAGGTCGAGGGACGGTGCGGCCTTAGCCTTTCCCTGCTGGCTGGACTGAGGCTTTTCGGGCGGCGGGTCGGTCAGCAATGCACTGCCCGCGAGGCAGACCGGCAGGGTCAGCGCCCCCATCGCCCAGAACGCGCCCCGGATGCCCTGCACCGGCCCGAAACCCCGCAGCGCCGTGCGGACAAAGACGGTCAGGAACGCTCCGCTCAACCCCACTGCGCCCCCGATAACGCCGGTGGCGAGGCCCTTCCGGCCCTTGTACCACTTCTGGGCGCAGGACTGGATGGACGGATAGAGAAAGGCTGTGCCGAGCCCTGCCGGGATGCTGAACACCCCGAAAAAAGCCCTTCCCTTCTCTGCCGGGAGAGCCGCCGCCGCGAAGAATCCGCCGCAGAGCAGACCCGTCCCCCACAAAGCTGCAAAGCGAGGGCCGTGCTTATCCTGCAGAAAGCCGCCGATGACGCACCCTATGCCGAAAAATGCGATGAGCACTCCGAAGGCATAGCCTGCCCCCTGCTCGCTGAGGCCGTATTCCTCCATGACAGGTCTTTGAAACACGCCCCACGCGGCGGGCAGGCCTGTCAATACCTGAATGGCTGCGCCCGCCGCCAGGATGGCCCAGGGTCTTGTTTTCTGCATTTCGTGCATCACCTCAGAGAATAGTGTGTCCTTTTCGATTGACAAAAAGACAGTATTCTTTATAATTAGAAGGGTATTATAAAAATCATCTCTTTCGTCACGTTGCTTCTGTGCCTAAACCTCTCCGTCACGGCTGATGCCGTGCCACCTCCCCTACCGAGGGGAGGCTTTGGCATTTCGGAACACTTTATCTCTTCGCCAGAGGCTCCCCTAGTAGGGGAGCTGTCTGCGAAGCAGACTGAGAGGTTAGGCTCAGTATCTGCCATCCGCGACTGAGAGGGCTATACAGAAAGAGGACTATATTATGAAAACTCAGGCCTTAAAAGGTATGCGCGACCTTCTGCCCAACGAGCAGACCCTGCGCGACTACATTCAGGGCAAAATTCTCGAGACTTACCGCGCATCCGGCTTCGAGCGCATCTCCACCCCCATGCTGGAGGATATGGAGAACCTCGACAAGTCCGACGGCGGCGACAACCTGAACCTCATCTTCAAAGTGCTCAAGCGCGGCGACAAGCTCACCGCCGCCCTGAACTCCGGCGACCCGAAAGAGCTCTCCGACATGGGCCTGCGCTATGATCTGACCCTGCCCCTGAGCCGCTTCTACGCCGCCAACAAGGACAAGCTCCCCCACCCCTTCAAGGTCATCCAGACCGACCGCGTCTTCCGCGCCGAGCGCCCCCAGAAGGGCCGTCTGCGCGAGTTCGTCCAGTGCGACATCGACATTCTGGGCGACGAGAGCCCCAACGCCGAGGTCGAGCTCATCGACGTGACCACCCGCGCCCTGCTGGGCATCGGCTTCGACGGCTTCACCGTCAACATCAACGACCGCCGCATCCTGCGCGGGATGCTGGAGAGCATGGGCTTTGCCGCTGACACGCTGGATTCCGTCTGCATCACCTTCGACAAGATGGATAAGATCGGTGCCGACGGCGTGAAGGCTGAGCTTCTCGAGAAGCAGCTGCCCGAGAGCGCGGTCAACGCACTGGCCGACTTCATCGCCGCCGGCGAGGTGACGCTGGACGCTGTGGCCGCCCGCTGCGCAGACCCCGCCATCGCCGACGACCTCAAGTACGTCCTCGCTACTGCCAACGCCATGGCCGCAGGCCGCTATCAGGTGGCCTACTGCCCCAGCCTCGTGCGCGGTCAGGGCTACTACACCGGCATGGTCTTCGAAATCACCTGCCCGCAGTTCAGCGGCGCAGTCGCCGGCGGTGGCCGCTATGACAACATGGTGGGCAAGTTCCTCGGCACTCAGGTGCCGGCAGTCGGCTTCTCCATCGGCTTCGAGCGCGTCTGCGGCATCCTGCTCGAGCAGGGCTATCAGATCCCCGGCGCAAAGCAGAAGATCGCACTGCTCTATGGTAAGGACGCTGACTTCACCGCCGTCCTGAGCAAGGCCGCTGCCCTGCGCGATACCTACAACGTCACCGTCCTGCCTCAGGGCAAGAAGCTCGGCAAGCAGCTGGGCCAGCTGGAAGCAGCAGGCTTTGCCGGTGCCGCCTTCATGGACAAGGACGAGGTAAAGGTCTTTGCCGCTCAGTAAGGGCTGAACAAACCAAAAGCACTGCACTCCCCAAAAGTGGGCGGGTGCAGTGCTTTTTTGCGTTTATGGCTGCCGGGTCAGCCGGTTTTTTTGGCGTTGGGGTACACCCGCTCCATCCGGGCGTTGTCAAAATGTTCGTCGAGGAAGACGTCCAGCTGGTTCGCCGGGGCGAGGCCGCTGGTGCGGGCGTCGTACCGGGCCAGCGCCAGTGCCGAAAGCCCCATGTTCACGGCCATGAACACCGTCAGCACCACGGTCATCCAGGGCAGGATGTGCTTTTTCAGGTTTGCCATCAGCTTTGCAACGAGGGGGTAGCCGTACCGGATCCAGACCACCGCCGCGATGCCCCAGAAAAAGCAGTAGAGCAGATTGACACGGCCTCCCAGATTGAACTTGAAGCCGCTGTAGTCCCAGAAGATGACGCCGAACAGCAGTTCACCCACGGCGCTGCAGATATACTCATATGCGCCGCCCATCACGAAGCCGAACAGGAAGATGGAGCGGTCGCTCCGCTCCTCGCTGCCCCGCAGCAGGACCGCCGCCATGACCAGCGCCAGCCCCCACACCACGCTGAAGGGTCCCCACACGAGGCTCGAGCGGCTCATCCAGACGCCCGCCGTCACCCGGCAGAACAGCGTCTCCACCACGTCGCCGAGGAAAGCCCCGATGACAAAGAGCCAGACGAGGTCGCCGAAGCTCAGAGCCTTTTCTTTCTGAACAGTCGGCTCGGGCTGGACGATGGTCGGGTAAGCCCGCTGGATACGCTTTTCCACATGGGCGACGAGCCGCTGGCGCAGCTTGTCCGAGTGCTTTTCCAGCTCGAGGTTGAGCTGTTCCAGCCTCGGATGGCTGGCGGCGTACCGGTTGACGGCCAGCGCTGCGCCCAGCTGGTCGAGGACGGCCAGCGTCATCGCCGCCCAGACGCCGACATGCAGCAGCCAGCCCGGCAGCAGGGCGCAGAGCCGCAGCAGCAGGACGTTGCCCCACAGCACGCTTGCCATGCCCAGCAGGCCCCAGAGCACCGAGTATTGCAGGCAGACGTAGCCGTCCAGATTGAACTTTTTATCTGAGTAGTCCCACCAGCGGCGGCGGTGCATCCTCTCGAGCAGCTTGGCCGTCACCCACTCCACCACGGTGGCGTTGGCCGCACAGCCGAAGAAGAGGGCCACCGGCGTCGAGCGCAGGTCGGCAAAGCCCACCGCCATCAGCACAGCCGCCGTGCCGTAGACGAAGCAGAACGGGCCGGACGCCACGCCGCGGTTGACGAAGGCGCGGCCCTTGATGGTCGCCACCACCGTCTCGGCTACCCAGCCGAGGAACGAGTAGACCAGATAGATGACGCAGAGGGTATAAAAATTCAGCTCCATTGCGTGTTTCCTTTCCCATATAAACGGTTATAGGACTATTGTATGCAGTTTTGGCCGCGTCCGCAAGAGGGAGACGGGATTTTTACGCAAAAAGGCCGCTGTAAGAAACCTCTCCGTCAGCGCTAACGCGCTGCCACCTCCCCTAGCGAGGGGAGGCTTTGGCATGACGGATAGCCTTGCCTTTTCGCCAGAGGCTCCCCTCGGTAGGGGAGCTGTCGAGCGAATGCGAGACTGAGAGGTTATTTTACAGCGGCCTGTATTTTTTATAAGGGTAAATCGCTCCGACTCAGCTTACAGCTGGCTCTTGTACAGCTCCACGATCTCCTCCACGCTGGTGTCGCGGGGGTTGCCGGGACGGCAGGCGTCAGCATAAGCAGACTCGGCGAGGAACTGGATATCCTCTTCCTTCAGGATGCCGTTCAGGTTTGCAGGGATGCCCACGTCAGCGCTCAGCTGCTTGACAGCGGCGATGGTGGCATCTGCGGCCTGTGCGTCGTTCATCTCGTCGATGCCCTTCACGCCCATGGCCTTACCGACGGCACGATAGCGTTCACCGGCGACGGTCTTGTTGTACTCCAGACCGACGGGCAGCAGGATAGCGCAGGCCACGCCGTGGGGAGTGTCATACAGAGCGGACAGGCCGTGTGCCATGGAGTGGACGATGCCCAGACCCACGTTGGAGAAGCCCATGCCGGCGATGTACTGGCCCAGAGCCATGCCCTCACGGCCTTCCGGAGTGTTCTGGACAGCGCCGCGCAGGTTCTCGCTGATGAGCTTGATGGCTTCCAGATGGAACATATCGGAGATGGTGCAGTGGCCCTTGGTGATGTAGCCCTCGATGGCGTGGGTCAGAGCGTCCATGCCGGTGGCGGCAGTCAGACCCTTGGGCATGGAGGCCATCATATCGGGGTCAACCACAGCGATCTCGGGAATGTCGTTGGTATCGACGCAGACGAACTTTCGCTTCTTCTCGACATCGGTGATGACGTAGTTGATGGTGACTTCAGCGGCAGTACCGGCAGTGGTGGGGACCGCGATGGTAAAGACGGCGTGCTTCTTGGTGGGAGCGACGCCTTCCAGAGAGCGCACATCGGCGAACTCGGGGTTGTTGATGATGATGCCGATGGCCTTTGCGGTGTCCATGGAAGAGCCGCCGCCGATGGTCACGATGCAGTCAGCCTCTGCGGCCTTGAAAGCGGCCACGCCGTCCTGCACATTGGCGATGGTGGGGTTGGGCTTGATCTCACTGTAGACGGTGTAGGCGAAGCCTGCAGCGTCCAGCAGGTCGGTGACCTTCTTGGTGACGCCGAACTTGAGAAGGTCGGGGTCAGAGCAGACGAAAGCCTTCTTGTAGCCGCGGGCGGTCAGCTCGGGAACGATGTTCTCGATAGCGCCGTGACCATGATAAGAAATGGTATTCAGAACGATACGATCAGCCATTGGTAAAACCTCCTGATTTTGCGCCCCGCCGGGCGGCGGGACGACTCTCTTTGCTTTTACTTTACCACTTTGTTAAAATTTGTTCAATATCAATTCTTATGATTTCCATGAAATTTTTATACTTTTTTGAGTTTTTGCAGAGAAAGTAGACAAAACAAGAGGTTCGTTGACAGCAAAGCGCCCTCCGGCGCGGGCCGGAGGGCGCTTTGAATGATTCTTTACTTTCCTGCGCCCTCGCCCGCGAAGAACTCCTTCGTGAACTTTGCCACCGTGCCGGACAGCAGGAGCAGGGCCATGAGGTTCGGAATGCTCATCAGTCCGTTGAAGGTGTCGGCGATGCTCCACAGCAGGCCCAGATCGACCGTCGCGCCCAGAATGGACACGAAGGAGTAGACCACAAGGAAGGGGCCGACCACCTTGTCGGTGTGGAACAGGAACTCGATGCACCGGGAGCCGTAGAGGCCCCAGCCGATGATGGTGGAGAATGCAAAGCTGCAAAGCGCCACCGCCGTAAAGATGGACGACCAGCCGCCGTAGGTGGCCGTAAAGCCGGAGATGGTCAGTTCTGCGCCTGCCGCACTGCCATAGCCCACCGGCACGCCGCTGCAGAGGATGACCATGGCGGTCAGGGTGCAGATGACGATGGTGTCGGCGAAGACCTCGAAGATGCCGAACATCCCCTGCTTGACGGGCTTGCGGGTGTCGGCGCAGGCGTGGGCGATGGAGCCGGTGCCGAGGCCGGCCTCATTGGAGAAGATGCCGCGGGAAACGCCCTTCTGCATACTGAGGAAGATGCTGCCGATGGCACCGCCGGTGAAGGCCTGCGGGTCAAATGCACCGCCGACGATGGAGGCCAGCACCGCCGGGAAGCGCCGGTAGTTGATGACCACGACGCCCAGTGCCAGCACGACGTAGAACAACGCCATGAACGGCACCAGCTTCTCGGTCACGCTGCCGATGCGCTTGACGCCGCCCAGCAGCACCATAGCCACCATCATGGCCACCACCACGCCCACGACGAGGTTGACCGTGGGCAGGATGCTGTTCAGGCTGCTGCCGTAGGCCAGCAGGGCCGAGTCGATGGCTGTGACGATGGTGTTGACCTGGGTGGCGTTGCCGGTGCCGAAGACCGTCAGCACGCCGAACAGCGAGTACAGCACCGCGAGGAACTGCCACCGGCTGCCGAGGCCGTTTTTAATATAGTACATGGGGCCGCCCACCAGCTCGCCGTTTTTGTTCCGCTCGCGGAAATGCACGGCCAGCGTCACTTCGGAGAACTTGGTACACATGCCCAGCAGAGCCGAGCACCACATCCAGAACACCGCACCCGGCCCGCCGATGGCGATCGCGCCCGCCACACCGGCGATGTTGCCGGTGCCGACGGTAGCGGCCAGCGCCGTACACACTGCCTGGAACGGAGTCATCGCGCCGTCAGAGGCGTCCTTTTTGCGGAAGATGCGGCCAATGGTCGTTTTGATGGCATAGGGGAATTTCCGGAGCTGCAAAAAGCCTGTCCGCACACTGAGCAGCAGGCCCACGCCGATGATGCAGACCATCGCCGGGATGCCCCAGATAAAGCTGTTGACCGCCTGATTGACGGCTGTGATGGTTTCGAGCATACTTTTACGCCTTTCTTTTTCACTTTGACACAACGAAAATTATTTTATCGTATTTTAAGCGGCCTGTCAATTTACTTTGAACGCGAAATCTGCACGTCCCGGCTGAAAGTTTGTTAAAATAGCTTCACCTTTCTTCTTTGCCGCTTTTTTGCCCGTCAAAGCCCTACACAAACCGCGCGGGTTGTGCTATGATAAGGGTGAAATTTCGGTTTGGCACTGCCAACCGCAAGGAGATGTCATGGATGTCTGAAACATCTGCTCTAATGGATACGCTGCGGCAGGAAGGGGTCTCCCCCGACCTGCTGCGCGCTGTGGAAGAATACCGTACCGCCCACCCGCTGGCGGAGGCCCTGCGCCCCCGCATCCCCTCCCCTGCCTTCGTCTACTACGGCAGAGAGGTGTGGGAGCAGGCGCTGGCCGCCCTGCTCTGCGGCGAAAACCTGCTGCTGGCGGGCGGCAAGGCCACCGGCAAGAACGTGCTGGCCGAAAACCTCGCCGCCGCCTTCGGACGCCCCGCGTGGGACATCTCGTTCCACGTCAATATGGACGCGGCGTCCCTCATCGGCATGGACACCTTCGAGGGCGGACAGGTCAAGTTCCGCCCCGGCCCGGTCTACCGCTGCGCCCAGAGCGGCGGCTTCGGCGTTCTGGACGAGATCAACATGGCCAAAAACGAGGCGCTGGCCGTCCTGCACGCGGTGCTGGATTTCCGCCGCGCCATCGATGTGCCGGGCTACGAGCGCATCCCGCTGGCCGAGGAGACCCGCTTCATCGCCACCATGAACTACGGCTACGCCGGCACCCGTGAGCTGAACGAGGCCCTCACCTCCCGCTTCGTGGTCATCCAGATGCCCACCATCACCGAGGAGAACCTCGAAAAGCTCCTGCGCACCCAGTTCCCCGATTTGAGCAGCAAGTATGTCAGGCAGTTTGCCCTGCTCTTCCTCGATTTGCAGAAAAAGTGCGACAGCGCGGAAATTTCCACCAAAGCTCTCGACCTGCGCGGTATGCTGGACGCCCTGCGCCTGATGCGCCGGGGCGTCGCTGCCGGGGCTGCGCTGGACATGGGCATCACCAACAAAGCCTTCGACTCCTACGAACAGGGCCTCATCCGGGATGCCATTGCCGCCCGCATCCCGGCCCAGCTCACCGCCGCAAAGCTCTTCGATTAAAAGGGGCGTTTTTATGGAAGCGCAGAGCTACACCGCCGAAGAGCGGCGGGCCGCCAATCAGGTGTGGGCAGCGGCAGGAGCTTACGGCTTCGAGCCGCTGTTCCTCGCCCGGAACACCGACGGCACCATTGATTTTTACATGAACTGCGTCGTGGGGCTGGTCCACAAATACTACGGCGACGAGCTGGTGCGCAGCCTCTTTGACGCATGGGAGGGCGACATCCGGCAGGCCATGCTGGACGATTTGACCTGGCTCTACCTCGAGAGCGCGGTCTACGCGCTGGAACTGCCCCGCCGCCCGGTGCTTTCGGCCCTCCGCCGCGCCCATGCGGACTACTTTTTCGGCATCCAGTACAAGCTCTCGCGGCAGGAGTGGATGGCGAAGAACCAGCTGGTCTACTCCATGCAGGCCGCACGCTGGCGGGCTGTGCAGGGGCGCACGCCGCCGGTCATGACCCCCTACGAAAAGGATCTCGACGCCGCCCTCAGTCCCGAGACGCCCCCGAAGCCGGACGAGCTGAAAGCCGCACTGCTGGCCGTCTACGCCAAATTCGAGCTGTTCAACGGCACGGTGCATCAGAAGGCCGGGCTGCATCTCCATCTGGACGGTCTGCTGGCGTCCCTCATGACCCGCACCATGCCCACCCAAATGATAAAGACCGACCGGGTGACGGTGGAGCATTCCGGCTCGGTGGACGCCTCCGGCAGCGGCATCCACGCCGACAAGCGGCTGGCCCACATCACCCTGCGCCAGCGCGCCGAGGAAGACCGCGCCTACATCGAAAGCTGCTTTGGCCGGTCGCTCTACCCGCCCGAACGGCTGCGGAAGGCCGAGCAGGAGCTTTGCACCGGGGAGCATCTGGGCTGTCACCTCTGGTTTGCCTCCGGCGTCCCCAGCCCGGAGCAGGCCCCTACCCCCGAGGCAAAGCACCTGGCCGAACAGGCCCAGCTTCAGGCTGAGCGGAACCGGGCGTATTATTCGAAAAATCTCGAGCTTCACCGCAGCGTCGTGCTGCGGCTGACCGAACAGATACGCAACTGCATCCTCGTCCACCAGCAGCCCAACGCCCGGGTCGCCCGCAGCGGCAATCTCGACCCGGAGCGGGTCTGGCGCACCGTCATGGACGACGACCGGGTCTTCCGCTGTGCCGATGAAGAGAACCACCCGTCCTTCACCGTTGACCTGCTGCTGGATGCTTCGGCTTCCCGCCTCCACTGTCAGGAGGTCATCGCGGCGCAGGGGGCTATCCTCGCCCAGAGCCTCGCGGCCTGCGGCATCCCGGTGCGGGTGAGCTGCTTTTCCAGCCTGCGGGGCTACACCGTCCTGCGGGTGCTCAAGGGCTTCAAGGAGAAGAGCTTACAGGGCATCTGCCAATATTTCGCCTCGGGCTGGAACCGGGACGGTCTGGCTCTGCGGGCCGCAGGCGACCTCATCGACTTCGACTCCGGCCCCGCCGCGCGTCACCTGCTCATCCTCCTGACGGACGCTTCCCCCAACGACAGCCGCCGCATCCCGCCCTCTCCCGATGACCCGCTGGGCCGCGACTACGGCGGCAGCGTGGGCGTGGAAGACGCCGCCGCCGAGGTGCGGGCGCTGCAGCGGAAGGGTCTGCGAGTCTCCGCCGTCTTTATGGGCGAAGACGCCAGCGCCGCCGACGCCTCCCGCATCTACGGCAAGAACATGGCCCGCATCCGGGGCATGGACCAGCTGGCCCGGGCCGCAGGCCGACTCATCCAGAACGAGATACGGGAGCTGGGCGACTGAATCATAATAATGTACGGGGCCGCTGTGCAGTTGTATCTGCTGCCAGCGGCCCCGTATTTTTGTTGTCGCTCACAACCATCTTGTTTTGCATTGCAGAAGAATCAAAAAGTTTTTTGGTTTATTTGCAAACTTATAGTTGTATTCTGGCGTAATTTATGATATACTACAACCAACGAAGGGCCGCACGCCTACACATCACCCCGCGCCCACAGGAAGGAGAACCGCTATGGATGCCGCACGTTATTTTGAAGAGATGCATCTTGCCATGTCCAGCCAGAAGCCTGAGTACCGCCTTGTGCTCAGCGTCAAGGTCCAAGACCTCGGAGGCGCAGACGCTTATCTCGAGCTGCGGCAGGAGCCGGTCAGCGGCAAGGCCCGGGTGTTCTATTCCACGATGGGACGTCAGAAGCTGAACTTCCAGCTCGTCCGCAAAGGGTGGCAGAGCTGCCACAACGCCTCGGGCGAGCTGACGGGGCGCTTCCCCGCCACCGCCGACGGTCTGCTGGCCCAGACGGATTTCTCTGCTTTTGTCCGGGACGACGCCCTCGACAGCGGCCGGATGGCGCGCATTCTGGACGTTCTGGCCCATACTGCCGGTGGTTGTGGGGCCGTCGCCCCCTCTGCCGCCCGGGAGGGTGCGCTCATCACGGTGGAGCGGTTCGTGGGCCGTCCCGCCCATTGGAGCTATTGGAGCACCCGCGCCGCCGAACAGCTGAACATCGCGGCCATCCTCTGCTGGCTGGGCGACTACCTCGCCGGGGCCGAGCGCCGCACCCTGCAGAGCTGCCCGGAGGCCATGCAGCTTGCCGCCGCATGGCAGTCTGCGCTTTTCGCTCCCCTGCCCCAGACGGCTCAGCGGCCTCAGCCTGTACAGTCCCGGCCCGTCCGCCGTGCGCCTGTGGTCGAGAACAAACGCTGGCAGAGCATCCTCGCCGTGCTGGCGACGGTGTAAAAGAAAAGCTTCCCACGAAGGGAAGCCTTTACAGTCATAATTCTTATTTCCATCCTCTGGCCGTAGGGTCGAGCATCTCGGCGGCAGAGTAGATAAGGGCGTTGCAGATGGCCGCAGCGACGTTGCTGCCACCCTTGCGGCCCATCGCCACGATGGCCGGTACATCATGCTTTTCGCAGACGGCGAAGAGCCGCTCCTTGCTCTCCACCACGTTCACAAAGCCCACCGGCACACCGATGACCAGTGCGGGCCGCAGGCCGCTTTCGATTTGTTCTGCAATCGTCAGCAGAGCCGTGGGCGCGTTGCCGACGGCGAGGATGGCCCCGGGATGCTCCTGCGCTGCCTTTTTCATCGCTGCAACGGCCCGGGTGGTGCCAGCCTCTTTTGCGGCGGCGGCCACCTCGGGGTCAGCCATATAACAGCAGGCCGTGCCGCCCAGCTTCGCCAGACCGGGTTTGGTGATGCCGGCCAGCGCCATATTCGTATCGGTCACGATGACGGCCCCGGCGTGGAGGGCCTTGACGGCCCGCTCCACCGCGCGGGGAGTGAAGCGGAGATTCCGCGCATAGTCGAAGTCGGCGGTGGTGTGGATGACCCGCTTGACCACGGCTTCGTGCTCGGGCGGCGGGGTCATGCCCATCATTTCCAGCTCTTCGGTGATGATGTGGAAGCTCGTCCGCTCAATGTCAGCAGGTAAATGATGCTGCGGCGTCAATATTCTATCCCCTTTCGTGCTTTTATCCCCTTCTGGTAGGGGTGGCGGTGGCATTTCATCTCGGTGGAGTAGTCGGCGGCGTCCAGCATCCACTGGGGCGGCGTGTGGGCCGTCAGGACGCACTCACACCCAGCAGGCCGCTCCAGAACGGCCTTTTTTAATAGATCGATGTCCACCATATCCAGCTCTTCTGCGCTCCCGGCTTCGTCCAGTATCAACAGGTCGGCAGGCTGTGCTATGGCGGCGGCGAGGTTCTGGTTTTGCAGTTCCCGGGTCGCGGCCTTTTCCTCCGGCGTCATCTGAAAGACGAATTTCTGCCCGGCCTTGCCCCGGTAGATTTCCGCTCCAAGCTGGGCCAGAAGCGGTATCTCGCCGCTGTTCCCGCCCTTCAAAAACTGGACGATGACCACCCGCTTCCCGGACCCCAGCGCACGGAGCGCAAGACCCATAGCGGCGGTGGTCTTCCCCTTTCCGTCGCCCCAGTACAGATGCAAAAGTCTCTGTTCCATTCAGCGCCTCTCCATTCCCATCGCGGCATACACCGCGTCCATATCCAGCGCCCCGCGCACGCCGTCGGCCAGGATGTCGAACTGCTGGCGGCGGTACTCTTCCATCGGGATAAGGGCCGCGTCGGAGGGGTCGATGCCCTTCCGGCGGCAGAGCCAGCCCGCCAGCGCCTCGGTCAGCGTGCCAGTGTCGAACAGACCGTGGAGGTAGGTGCCGAACACATTGCCCTGCACGTAGCCCTCCCGGCCCCCGTCGGGGTAGTGGGCGAAGGGTTCGCCCTCCGCCTCGGTCACGCCGGTGTGGATCTCGTAGCCTTCCAGCTCTGCACCCGCAAAGGGGGCGGCGGCGACGGTCGCTTTGACCTGTGCGCGGCGCTTCTGCTCGCTGAACACGGTCCGGGTGGGCAGCAGACCCAGCCCCCGCAGAGTCTGCGGCCGGCCGCTCTCGCTGCCGGTGGGGTCGTCGAGGGTCTGGCCCAGCATCTGGTAGCCGCCGCAGACGCCCAGAACCGGCGTGCCTTTCGCGGCCAGCTTGAGCAGAGCCGTTTCCAGCCCACACTGCCGCAGCCAGAGCAGGTCGTCCACCGTGTTTTTCGTGCCCGGCAGCAGGATGAGGTCGGGTGCGCCCAGCTCATGAGCGTTCGAAACATACCGCACGCCCAGCAGCGGGTGCTGTTCCAGCGGCATGAAGTCCGTAAAATTGGACAGATGCGGCAGACGGATGATCGCCGCATCCAGCGGCTTTTTGCCGTCCCGCATCTCGAGGCGCTGGCTCAGGGAGTCCTCGTCCTCGATGTCCACCTTCAGGTACGGTACGACGCCCACCACGGGCAGATGGGTCTTTTCTTCCAGCATCGAAAGGCCGGGGCGCAGAATTTCTACATCTCCACGGAATTTATTGATGACGAGCCCCTTGATGCGCCGGCGTTCTTTTTCTTCCAGCAGCTCCACCGTGCCGTATAGCTGGGCGAACACGCCGCCCCGGTCGATGTCGCCCACCAGAAGCACCGGCGCGTCCACCATCTCGGCGAGGCCCATGTTCACGATGTCCTCGCTCTTGAGGTTGATTTCCGCCGGGCTGCCCGCGCCCTCGATGACAATGACGTCAGCCTCCTCGGCGAGGCTGTCATATGCCTTCAGGATGTCCGGCACCAGCTGCCGTTTCGTGCGGAAATACTCCGACGCTTTCATCTGGCCCCGCACCTCGCCGTTGACGATGACCTGACTGCCCACGTCACTGCTGGGCTTCAGGAGGATGGGGTTCATCCGCACGTCCGGCTCGACACCGGCTGCCTGCGCCTGCACCACCTGCGCCCGGCCCATCTCGAGGCCGTCTTTGGTGACGAAGCTGTTCAGAGCCATGTTCTGGCTCTTGAACGGCACAGCGCGCAGGCCGTCCTGCGCAAAAATGCGGCAGAGCGCCGCGCAGAGCAGACTTTTGCCTGCACCGCTCATCGTACCCTGCACCATGATGCATTTTGCCCTGCTCATCCCAGCACCTCTTTCATAAGTTCCAGCAGCCGGGCGTTCTCGGGGGCCGTGCGCACCGCCGTGCGGTACCACTCCGGCCCGAGGCCCGGATAATTCGCGCAGCTGCGCACCTGTGTTCCCAGCGGACGAAGCCTCTCGTTCAGGTCGGCTGGCGCGCGGAAGAGCAGATAGTTCGCCTTTCCATCGATGACCCGCAGGCCCAGCGCCCGCAGACCCGCCGTCAGAACGGGCCGCTGCCGGGCGATGAGCGCGCGCACCTCGTCCACATAAGCGGTTTCTTTCAGGGCCGCGACGCCTGCCGCCTGCGCCAGACTGGACACGGCCCACGGCTGGCCCGCTGTCTGCATTTTTTCCAGAAGCGTTTCGTCGCCGCAGAGGCAGTAACCCAGCCGGACGCCGGCCATGCCGTAGAGCTTGGTGAAAGCTTTCAGGATGACGAGGTTCCCACTTTCCAGCAGAGGCTTCGCAGTCCACCCGTCGGCGTCGGGCAGAAAGTCCAGAAAGCACTCATCTACGGCCAAAATCGTGCGGCACTCCCCGCACCGGCGCAGCAGCTTTTTCACCAGTTCGGGTGAGGCCAGCTGCCCCGTCGGGTTGTTCGGCTGGCAGAGGAACACCAGGTCGATGCTCTCGTCCACGGCGTCCACGAGGGCGTCCGTCGGGGCGAAATCATTCGTTTCATCGAGGAAGAAGCGTTTCACTTCGCACCCCACCGTATCCAATGCAGAGGCGTACTCGGCAAAAGTCGGGGCAGTCACCAGCGCCTTATGGGGCTTTACGGCCCAGACCAGCCGGAAGATGAGGTCTGCCGCGCCGTTGCCGCAGAGGACATGCTCCTGCGGCACACCTTCGGCCCGGCTCAGCGCCGCCCGCAGGGTGCGGCAGAGGGGGTCGGGGTAGCGGTCGGCCAGAGGCAGTGCATCCCGAATGGCCTGCGCCACCCCTTCGGGCAGACCGAGTGGGCTGACGTTCGCCGAAAAGTCCAGCGCGTCCCGGCCAAAGCGTTCGCGGTAGCCCATCCAGTCACCGCCGTGGACCAGTTGTTTCATCCCAAGAACCCCCGTATCGCACATCCAAACGCCAGCGCAAACCCGCTGGCTACATACATCATCCGATCTGCCCGCAGAATATCCTCCGGCTCGATAGGCCGCAGCGGGTCGCCGATGGTGGGCTTCGGATAATATTCCCCGAAATAATAGGCCGGCCCGGCCAGCTGGACGCCCAGCGCACCGGCGCATGCGCTCTCAGTCTGGGCGCTGTTGGGGCTGGCGTGATTGCGGCGGTCCCGCCGCCAGATGCGCCATGCGCCCTTGGCGTCATTGCGGGTGAACGCCGCCGCCATGATCCAGAGCAGCGCCGCCAGACGGCTCGGGATATAGTTCGCCACATCGTCCAGTTTTGCGGCGGCACGGCCAAAGTAGAGATATTTTTCGTTTTTGTAGCCCACCATGCTGTCCATGGTGTTGATGGCCTTGTAGGTCAGGGCCAGCGGCGCACCGCCCAGCAGCATATAAAGCAAAGGCGCAATGACGCCGTCGCTGGCGTTCTCGGCCACCGTCTCCACCGCCGCTTTGGTCACGCCCTCGGCGGTCAAAGCTTCCGTGTCGCGGCCCACGATGCGGCTCACAGCCTTCCGGGCGGCGGGCAGGCTGCCTTTTTTCAGCTCGGCATAGACATTCATGCTCTCCTGCATCAGCCCCTTCGCGGCCAGTGCCTGCCCGCACCAGAACATCTGGACAGCCAGCCCCAGCAGCGGGTGAAGCATCGCCGCGCCCCAGCAGACAAGGCCCGTGAACAGCAGCGTCCCCACCGGCAGACAGAACGCCACCACCGCACCGCCCAGCAGCTCGCCCTGAGGCGTTTTGGGCAGGCGGGAGCGGAGGAATTTTTCCAGCCGGGAGATGGCTTTGCCCATGTACACCACCGGGTGGGGCAGCCATGCCGGGTCGCCGAAAATGGCATCCAGCACGAAGCCTCCCAGCACAGCCCAGGCGGTCATCATACGCCGGCCTCCGCGTCTTTCGTGTACTGCACGGTCTTCACGAGGCGGAGCTGGCGCTTCTCGGCCCAGTCGGCGGCATCCAGCACATAGCCGCCCGCGTTGGGGCCGCACCACGCATAATAACCGCGCCTGGGCAGGGCGTACCGCTCCATGGCCGCCATCTGGGTGCCGCCGTGGGCCAGGATGACCAGCAGCTCTTCGCCGTCGGCCAGCGCCTTGTCCACCAGAGCAGAGAAGGCGCTGCAGATGCGGTTCGAGAAGTCGTCCTTCCGCTCACCGTCGGGGCATTTGCTCTCGCAGTTGGCCTGCACCCACGCCTGATAATCGGCGTCGTGCTCCATCTCGACGTAGTTTTTGCCCTCGAAGCTGCCGAAGCACATCTCCTGCAGGTCCTTCACGACCACAAGCTCTGCCTCCGGGAAGAGCACCCGGGCCGTCTGGGCCGTCCGCTGCAGTGGGGTGATATAGACCACCTTCGGGTCGATGTCGGCCCGGCGCAGCTGGCTCAGGCCCTCCGCCGAGAGCGGGATGTCGCGCTGGCCCTGATAGCGCTTCTGGGCGTTGTATTCGGTCAGGCCGTGACGCAGCAGATAGATCAACATTGAGGTAATTCTCCTTTCAATACCGTCGGGATGCCGCAGAACATCTGCACCACGCAGTCGGCGCGCTCTGCCAGCAGGCAGGCCAGCCGTCCGGCGGCCTCCCGCCCGGCGCGCTCCTCAGCATCCATCGGGACAACACCGCCGCCGACCTCGGTGGCGATGACAATATCATATTCCGCCAGCTCCCGGGCCAGCGTTTCGAGCTGTTCCGGGGTCTGAGTCTCGGCGGCGGCGTCCTGCACATCGGCGATGACGCTGCCCCGGAAGTTCCGCGCAAAGGTGCGCTTGCCGCTGTAGAGCGGCCCTGTGATGAACATCATTTACAGCACTCCTCCCCACTGGCTGACGGCCAGCGCCGCCAGCATCCACAGCTCGGCCCGCTGTAAAAACCACCCGGCCAGGTCGCCGGTGATGCCGCCAAACTGCTTTTTTGCCACGAAATAATAGCGCCACAGCGCCAGAAGCGCCGCCGCCGCCAGCCCGCCGCCGCCCAGCGCCGTCAGCGCCAGGATGAGCAGAGCCGACAGGCCGCAGAGGAAGCGGCAGACGGTCTGCTTGTCGGCCGCTGTGGCAAAAGTATGGGCGAGGCCGGTGTCTTTCGCCAGCGGGAACGCCGCCACGGCAAAGCCCGACAGCGCCCGCTCCAGCACCAGCGCCAGCGTCCAGCACAGGCCCGCCCGGGGTGTGAACCGCACACTGCCGCAGAGTCCGAAGTAGGCCACAAAGTAGCAGCACAGCCGGATGACAGCGAAGGCCCCACAGTGGGAGTCTTTCAGGATTTCAAGCTTTTTTTCGCGGTCGCCGTAGCTCGAGAGGGCGTCCGAAGTGTCGGCGTAGCCGTCGAGATGGATGCCGCCGGTGACGGCCACCGGCACGAGGCAGAACGCCGCCGCCCGGGCCAGCCCCGGCAGGGGCAGGACGCCGCAGAGGCACCACAGCACGCCGCACACCAGCCCGATGAGGGGGAAGGCGCACATGGCGTACCGCATATTTTTTTCGTTCCACTCGAACTGCGGCATCGGCAGGGCCGAAAACATCGCAAAGGCCACCGCGATGGTCTGCAAAACAGTCACAGCTTTTCTCCTCCTTTGTAGTACACCGGCAGGCCGCAGACCACCCGGCAGACGTTGTCCGCCCGGGCGGCGAAGGCGTTGTTCACCTGCGCCAGCGCCAGCAGATACTGGTCGGTGTCGCCTGCGTAGTCGGCACCGCCGCTAAACACCTCGTTCGATACGACGATAAGGTTATCACACCCGGCGGCGAGGCGTTCCAGCCCGGTCAAAACGGCCTCGGCGGTGTGCTTTCCTGCCCCGCCGGGGCTGTAAAGCTCGTTGGCGACGAGGTTGCCGAGGTCTTCCAGCAGGACGGTCCCCCGGCCGGGCAGAGCCAGACGGTCGAGGTGGAGCGGGCATTCCAGCGTTTCGAACTGCTTTTGCGCCCGCATTTTCCGGTGCTTTTCCACCCGGGCGGCGCACTCGGCATCCCAGACCTGCATAGTGGCGAGGTAATAGCGGGGCAGGCCGGTCTTGAGCACAAGGCTCTCGGCGTAGGCGCTCTTACCGCTGGCCGCGCCGCCGAGCACCAGCGTCAGCATCCCGCACCCCCCTGCGGCGTGTAGGCTTCGATGCCGCCCTCTTCAAAGGAATAACAGCCATCGTAGACGGCCAGCGCCATGTCCCACAGCGGGATGGCGGCCACCGCGCCGGTGCCTTCGCCCAGATGCAGGCCCGCCGTGATGAGGGCTTTTTTGTTCAGAGCGTTCAGCACCAGCTTTGCGGCCGGCTCGGTGGAGCAATGGCTTGCAAAAACAGCCTTGGCCGCTGCCGGGCAGAACCGGACAGCGCAGAGCGCCGCCACACAGCTGATGAAACCGTCGGCCAGCACCGGCACACCTTCCAGCGCACCGCCGAGGAAGACGCCGCAGAGCCCGGCAATATCGAAACCGCCCAGCTTCGCCAGCACGTCCAGTGCGTCGGCAGAATCGGGCTGATTTTTTGCGATGCCGCGATGGATAGCATCGATTTTCCGGGCAAGTCCCTCGTCCGAAAGACCCGCGCCCCGGCCTGTCATCACTTCGACGGGCTGGCCCAGCAGCACAGCGGCCACGGCGCTGGACGTCGTGGTGTTGCCGATGCCCATCTCACCGGTGGCCAGCAGGCCGACGCCCGCTTTCTTCTGCTCCTGCACCAGCCGGATGCCCCTGCCGATGGCCTCCACAGCTTCAGCCCTGCTCATAGCCGGGCCGAGGGTGAAGTCCGCTGTGCCGGGGGCGATGCGGCAGTCGAGGACGCCCGGGACCGGGTCGCCCGCGATGCCCATATCCACCGGCACCACCTCGCACCGGGCGGTCTGTGCCATCCGGCAGACGCTGGTGCGGCGGGCGGCGAGGTTCTCAGCCACGGCGCGGGTCACGCTGCTGTCGGTCTGGCTGACGCCCTGGGCCACCACACCGTTATCGGCGCAGAGCACCAGCACCGCCCGGCGGGAAATATCCAGCTTTGCGCTGCCGGTAAGGGCGGCGGCGTCCTCGATGGTCGTTTCCAATCTACCCAGCCCGCCCAGCGGCTTTGCAAGGCTGGCCCAGTGGGCGTGCGCCGCCGCCCGGGCGGCTTCGTCCGGCGGCGTGATGGCCGCACAGAGGGCGGCGAGTTCTGTCTCAGTCATGGTCTCTCCTGTAATTTTCAGCCGCGGCGGCAAAGCGCTGCGGCAGGGGCGTACCCGCCCAGTACAAATGCGGGAAGCCCGCATAGAAATGCTCGTTTACAGATCCGCACCGCCACTCTGCGCCGCCCACCGGCTTTTTTGCCACGAGAGCCACGCCGTTGGCGGTGGAATCCCAGTGGTGGAATTCGTGGATGGGAAAGCTCTCCCCGGCCCGGAAGAGCATACTGTCCGAGTCTGCGCTCAGCGCGGCGTAGCCGAAGCGGACGAGACGTCCGGCATCTTTTGCTTCGCCCGGCAGAACGCCCACCATCGGCCAGCTCTGCCCCTCGGCGTCCGTGAGGCTCCGCCCCAGATAGAGGAAGCCCCCGCACTCGGCCGCCGTGGGCAGACCGGACTCGATTTTTTGCTTTATCTCGCGCAGAAGCGAGGTATTTTCACTCAATTCTCTTGCGTGAAGTTCCGGGTAGCCGCCGGGCAGATACAGCCCGCCGATGTTTTCCGGCAGAGCCGTGTCGCGGAGGGGGCTGAAAAAGACCACCTCTGCCCCGGCGTCCCGGAAGGCTTCCAGCGTCTCGGCGTAGGCGAAGCAGAACGCCTCGTCCTGCGCCACGGCGATGCGGACGCGGGCCGGAGGCGTCTCCGGCTGCACCGGCAGGACGGGCGACTCCTTTTCGCAGAGGGCCAGCAGGCGGGGCCAGTCGATGTGCTCCTCCACCGCGTCGGCCAGAAGGGCCAGCTTCTGCTGTAAATTTTCCACTTCCGCCGCCGTGTAGAGGCCCAGATGGCGGGAACCGATGACGGCCTCCGGGAGTTTCGGCAGAAAGCCCAGCACCGGCAGGCCCGTCTCTTCTTCCAGCATCGGGGCCAGCAGAGCGTGCATCCGGGCCGTGCAGTTGTTCAGCAGGATGCCTGCGATGTGACTGGGGGTGCGGAAGCTGTCGAGCCCCTTCAACTCTGCGGCCAGCGTCAGGCTCTGCCCCTTTGGCTCCACCACCAGCAGCACCGGCAGGCCCAGCGTGTCGGCCAGATGCCACGCACTGGCCCTGTCGCTGACGCCCCCGAGGCCGTCGTAAAAGCCCATAGCCCCCTCGCACACCGCCGCACCGTGGCCGGCGGCCCCCTTCGCGTAGAGGGTGCGCACCGTCTCGGGCGCAGAAAAAAAGAGGTCGAGGTTGCGGCTCTCCACCCCCAGCACGGCCCGGTGGAACATGGGGTCGATGTAGTCCGGCCCGCTCTTGAAGGCGCAGGGCGCACAGCCCCGCCGCTTCAGCGCCATGAGCAGGGCGCAGGTCATGGTGGTCTTGCCGCTGCCCGAGCGGGGCGCCGCCAGCAGAAACTGTATCATGTCATTCTCCTGTGATGAGGTAGATGGGGTTCTGGGCCATCATGAGGTGCAGTCCGCCCACGGCCCTGGCCCGGCTGACGGCGATCTGGCTCACCTGCACGGTCCGGCCTTTGGCCGTCAGCGCGGCCACCGCCGCCGAAAGGCTCTCAAGGGCGATGGCCGACACGCAGATGCGGGCGTCGGGGTTCTTATCCAGCGCGGCGTCCACGATGGCGGCAAGGCTGCCCTTGCTGCCGCCGATGAAAACAGCGTCCGGCGCGGGCAGGTCCGAAAGCGCGGCGGGGGCAAGCCCCTCCACGAGGACGAGGTTCCGGGTCCTGAATTTTTCGCGGTTGGCTTTGATGAGCGCACAGCCCTCCGGCCTGCACTCCACCGCGTACACCCGGCCCCGGGGCGCGGCCAATGCCAGCTCCACGCTGACGCTGCCCGTCCCGGCCCCCACGTCCCACAGGATGTCTTCCGGGCGGACGGCCAGCTTCGCCAGCACAGCGGCCCGGACTTCCTGCTTGGTCATGGGGACGTCGCCCCGCTCGAAGGCTTCGTCCGGCAGGCCCGGAGCGCGGCGGGGCAGCACCTCCGCCGCCTCCACGAGAAGGACACTCAGGCTGTTGAAGCGGCCTGCGGCCAGCTCTTTGACGCTGCCGCGGAAGAGCTTTTCTTCCGGCGTGCCGAGGCACTGGCCCACGACGCCCTGCACGTCCCCGAAGCCCTCTGCCGCCAGCTGGGCGCAGAGGGTGGCGGGGTCTTCGCTGCCGCCGGTGAGGAAGAAGGTGGGTCTGCCCTGCATACACTCGGCCACCGGGTCACAAGTGCGGCCATGGGCCGAAACAAGGTTCCACCCCTGCCACGGACGGCCCAGCGCCGCCGCCAGTAGCTGGATGCTGGAAAGGCCGGGCAGCACCCGGGCGCGGACGCCGAGGGCCTCCAGCTTTTCCATCATGGAGGACGCGCCGGAGTAAAAGCCGGTGTCGCCGCTGTAGACCAGCACGGCGTTCTCTGCGCCGGAAGTTTGCAGCAGCTCTGCCACCTCGTCGGGGCGGTAGGCGGCGGCGCGGTTCTCGGTGCAGCCGGCAGGCAGAACTGCCAGCAGACGCCGTGCGCCCAGAATGAGGTCGGCCTGCCGCAGTGCGGCCAGGCCCTGAAGGGTCAGGTTCTCCGGCTGGCCGGAGCCCATGCCGATGAGTGTCACGTTCATCTTATCATCTCCTTGCAGCGTTTCAGCACCTCGGAAGCCGTCTCGCCCTGCTCGGGCGGGCGGCGGATGACCACCAGCTGCGCCCCGGCAGCAGAGGCAGCGGCGGCTTTTTCGTCGAAGCCTCCGGCTGCGCCGCCGTCCTTTGTGACGAGCCAGCGGATATGGAACTGTTCCATCATGGCCTGATTGAGGGCAAAGCTGAAGGGGCCCTGCATGGCGATGATGTTGCGGTGGGGGATATTCGCTGCCTCGCAGGCCGCGATGCTTTCCAGCGTGGGCAGGACACGGGGGTAGAGCCGCTCGGGCGGGATGGCCGCAAACTGCGCCAGCTCCTTGGCCCCGGTGGCCAATAGAAGGTTGCCCTCTTTTGCGGCCAGCGCCTCGGCTGCCTGCTTTGCGCTCTCAAAGACGAGACAGTTTTCCGGCAGCGGACTGGCCGGGCGCAGCAGGCGGAGGTATCCTACCCCGGCCTTCTCTGCCGCTGCTTTGATGTTTTTGGTCGCCTCCACCGCGTAGGGGTGGGTGGCGTCGATGCAGAGGGCGGCATCCCCCAAGAGCGCGGCCATCTCATCGGGCAGGAGCCGCCCGCACCGGACGGTGACGCCGGGGGTGCTCCCCTGCTCTTCCTGTCCCAGCGGGGTGGCCACGCTGACGGTGACTTCGATGCCCAGCGCCGCCAGCTGGCGGGAAAGCTCCCGCCCCTCGGTGGTGCCGCTGAAAACGACGACGTTCATCGGCGGTACCCCCGCGGCGTGACCATCCGCCCGCTCAGCGCGCGGGTGGCGGCGCTGCCCACAAAGACGGTGGTGAACATATCCACCTCGGTGTCCCGGAGCTGGCTGAGAGGCAGGATGTGCTTTTCCTGTCCTTCCCGGCCAATGTTCCGCACATAGCCGCAGAGGGTGTCCGGGGCTTTGCCGTTCGCCAGCAGGACGTCCACGGCCCGGCGCAGATAGTCCGGGCGGCCCTTGGACGAGGGATTGTACAGCGCCAGTGCGAAATCGCCCTGAGCGGCGCAGACCAGCCGCTTTTCGATGACCTCCCACGGCGTGAGACGGTCCGACAGCGAGATGACGCAGAAATCGTGGGCCAGCGGCGCACCCAGCACCGCCCCGCCGCTGAGGGCGGCGGTCAGGCCGGGGACGACCTCCACGTTGACGTCCGGGTACTCTTCGGCCAGCTCCAGCAGCGGGCTGGCCATGCCGTAGACCCCGGCGTCGCCGGAGCAGACCAGCGCCACGTCCCGACCCGCTCGGGCGGTGTCCAGCGCCCAGCGGCAGCGGTCGATCTCCCGGGTCATGCCGGTGGTGTAGCACTCTTTTTCCGGGTAGAGGGGGCGCACAAGGTCGATGTAGACCGTATAGCCGCACAACACCTCGGCCTGCTGCAAGGCGCTCTGCGCCTGCACGGTCAGAAACTGTCCGCCGCCGGGGCCAAGCCCCACGACGAACACGGTCTTTTTACTCTCACTCATTGCTCTGTCCTCCAATCGGGTGCAAAGGGGCGGACGGCCAGCGCCAGCGTCACGCCGCCGCCTGCCGTTTTGGGCAGAAGGAGCGTCCCGCCCGAGGCTTTTACCGCCGAGCGCTCACAGACGTTGTCCACGCCGGTGACACTTGCCACAAAGGCCGACGGGGTGAACTGTCCCGGCACGGCCCGCAGTTCGTCGGCCGGATAGAATGTGATGGGCCAGCCGTGGACTTTGCAAAACTCTGCAAGCCCCGGCTCATCTTTTTTCAGGTCGATGCTGGCGGCGGCGAAGACCGCCGCCGGGCTGAGGCCGGACGCGGCACAGAACGCCGCGAAGGCTTCTTCCAGCTGCTGGGCCGTCGTGCCGCGGCGGCACCCCACCCCCAGCACCCCGATGCGGGGGACGAGGTGAAGCGCCCCGCCCTGCGGCGTGAGGGTCAGGGCGAAGTCGGCGGCTTCGGGTGCGTCAGTTTTTTCCACGCCGGCGGGGGCCTCCCCCGCCACCGGCCACGGCGACCAGTACCGGACCGTCTGCCCGGCCAGCAGGGCGCCGCTGACGCGCTTGATGCGCTCCGGCTCAAGGACAGCGCAGTTCTGGGCCTTGGCCCAGAGGTCCACGGCGAAGAGGCCGTTGACGTCGGTGGCCGTCGTGATGACCGGCACCGCGCCGCACGCTTTTGCCAGCGCCCGGGCCAGCGCGTTGGCACCGCCCAGATGGCCCGACAGGAGCGGCACGGCGAAGTTCCCGCCCTCGTCCACGACCACCACCGCCGGGTCAGCGGCCTTGCTCTTGCAGTGGGGCGCGATGGCCCGCACCGCGATGCCCACAGCTCCTACAAAAATCAGGGCCTCATCCTGTGCAAAATGCTCCGCCGTCCAGCCTTTCAGGGTCACGTCTCCGCCGCAGCGGCTCACGCTGCCGGGCAGAGCTTCCGCCAGCCGACGAGCCAGCGCCTCGCCTTTTGCGGTGAAGGCCAGATATGCCCGGCTCACTGCCCGGCCTCCGTCCCCTGCCTGAACTCGGTGGTAAAGGCGGGGTCATAGAGCTTGCTGCGCTCGTAGTTTTCGCCCAGAAAGTCGCCTACGACGATGAGGGCGGTCTTGGTGATGCCGTTTTTGCGGGTCTCCTCGGCCAGTGTGGAGACGGTGCAGCGCACCACCTTCTGCTCGGGCCAGGTGGCCTTATAGACCACGGCGGCAGGGGTATCGGGGCGGTAGCCGCCGCTCTCGAGAAGGGCCTGCTGGACTTTGTCCACCAGCCCGATGGAGAGGAAGATGACCATGGTAGCCCCGTGAGCGGCCAGCTTTTCCAGCTGTTCGGCCTCAGGGACAGGAGTGCGGCCCTCCATCCGGGTGATGATGACGGTCTGGCTGACGTTGGGCAGGGTGTACTCGGCACAGAGCGCCGCCGCCGCGCCGCAGAAGCTGGACACGCCCGGCGTGTCGTCATAGGGAATGCCGTCGGCGTCCAGTGCGTCCATCTGCTCCCGGATGGCCCCGTAGAGGCAGGGGTCGCCGGTGTGGAGGCGGACCGTGGTGCCTCCGGCCTTTTCGGTGGCACGGATGGTGTCCAGCACCTGTTCCAGCGTCATCTCGGCGCTGTTATAGATGGCACAGCTGGGCTTCGCCAGCCCCAGCAGGGCCGGGTTGACGAGACTGCCCGCGTAGATGATGCAGTCGGCATCGGCCAGCAGGGCTGCACCCCGCCGGGTGATGAGGTCGGGCGCGCCCGGCCCGGCTCCTACAAAATGGACCATATCTTACCCCTCCTTCACCAAAATCGTTGCGAAATAGTCCGCCGGCCGGGCCGGGTCATAATCGGCCAGGTCGGGCCAGACCTCCTCGTTCGGCAGACCGCAGTTACAGACCATCGCGCTCCGGCTCAGAAGCCCGGCGTCGGCCAGCGCGGCCAGCGTCTCGGGCAGCTGACGGCCCGATTTCATCAGCACTTTTGCGCCCGGTGCGGCCAGCACCTCAGCGGCGCAGCGCCCCGGGGCGATGGTCAGCGGCTGCTCCATGCCGCCCGTCAGGGACTGGCCCAGCCGGGCCGCAGCGGCGCAGAAGCTCGTCACGCCGGGGAGCATCACGGTCTTGCAGCCCTCGGCCTCCAAGATCTCCTGCAGGTAGCCGAAGGTGGCGTAGACGGACACGTCGCCGAGGTTGAGCATGGCGACATCCTGCCCGGCGTCGAGATATTCTTTCACGGCCCGGGCCGCCTCGATGTGGGCGGCTTTCTGCACCGCCGGGTCAAGACTCATGGCGAAGCGCAGCGGCAGGATGGTCTTGCCGCTCAGATCCACCGCACCTTTTGCGATGTCCAGCGCCAGCATCCCGCCCTTCGGGGTCTGGGGCGCGGCGATGACCGGACAGTTTTCGAGGCGGCGGACAGCCTGCAGGGTCATGAGCTCCGGGTCGCCCGGGCCGACGCTGACGCCGTAAAAAGTGCCTATCCGTTTTTCCATTCGTCCAGCAGCTCCTTTGCAGTTCTGGTCTGGCCCAGCGGGCCATATTGGTTCGAGAAGAGTACCGCGCCCACCCGGAACGCCCCGGCGGCGCGGCGGTCGAGGTGGAGCTGGATGGCGTCCAGCAGACTGGACAGCACCGGCTCTCTCATCTCTGCTCCGTCTAATATCTCCATGCAGGCGTCGGTGGTGGCCGCGTTCATCAGGGCCGCGCAGACGTCCCGGGATGCACCGCAGAGGGCGGCGTGGGCGCAGAGCAGCTCGGTGCGGCAGTCGGCTGTGCGGGAGTGGGTGTTCATGACGCCGCCCGCCAGTTTGACCAGCTTGCCGATGTGGCCCACCAGCACCACCTCTTCGAAGTGGGATGCCGCCGCCATATCCATCGTATCCCCGATGAAGTTCGAGGTCTTGACTACGGGGATATTCTTTAGGGCGGGCATTTTCTCGTGGAGATAGTCGAGGCCGTAGTTGCCCGGGGCGAGGATGAGCCGCCGGGGGCTTCCGGCCCGAAGCGCCGCCTGCCCCATTTCCAGCTGGATGGTGTCGAGGATGGCCTGCTGGCTCATGGGCTCGACGATGCCGCTGGTGCCGAGGACGCTGAGGCCCCCTTCCACGCCCATGTGGGGGTTGAAGGTGCGCTTCGCCGTTTCGGCCCCGCCCTCGATGGAGATGGTGACATCAAAGCCGCCCGCGTACCCGGCAGATTCGGCCTCCTTTTCCAGCGCTTCCTTTATCATGGCCCGGGGGACGTGGTTGATGGCAGCTTCGCCCACGGGCTGGTCGAGACCAGGCTTTGTCACCCGGCCCACGCCCTCACCGCCGTGAATGCGCACCTCGCCGGACAGCTCGGGCCGGAGGGCGACACTGGCGATGACCGGCAGACCGGTGGTCACGTCCACATCGTCGCCGCCGTCCTTCCGGATGGCGCACTCAGCCCCCTCGCCGGACAGGCGGCAGAAGATGGGCTCTACCTCCACCACGATGCCCTTCGGGGTGCGGAGGGCCACCGTCTCGGGGGTGCGGCCGGTGAGCAGCAACCGTGCCGCGCCCGCCGCGCCCAGCGCCGCACAGGTGCCGGTGGTGTAGCCGCAGCGCAGGAGCTTCTGGCCGCTGCGGACGTAGTGCTCAAAGAGCGGGCGCTTTTCCTCCGGCGCTTTTTCTTCGCCGTAGAGGAATGCGTACTGCTCATCGGTCAGAGCATAAATTTTGCAGATGTTTTCCCGGGCAAAGGCCTTTTCCGGCGTCATGACGTCCGAGACGCCCGCCGCCGAGACGCAGACGACCTTGTCGGAAACTTTCTGTGCCAGCTCCAGCTCGTGGAGGCTCAGGATGACGGCCATCTTCTTGTCGCGGGCGAGGCTTTTCAGGATGGCCAGCAATTCGGCCTTGCCCTTGATGTCGAGGAAAGACGTAGGCTCGTCCAATAATATCAGCTCCGGCTGCTGGCAGATGGCCCGAGCCAGCAGGACGCGCTGGCGCTGGCCGTCGCTGATGCGGTTGAAGTCCCGGCCCGCCAGCGCCTCGGCCCCCACGAGGGCCAGCGCGGCATGGACCTGACGCTTATCTTCTGCCGAGAGGACACCCAGCCGCCCCGTGTAGGGGTAGCGCCCGGCGGACGCCATCTCGAAGCAGGTGGTCAGCTCGGTGCGGCGGGTGTGAGGCACCATCAGAGCCATTTTGCGGGCGCGCTCCGGGCCGGAGTAGTCCGCGAGATTTTTGCCGTCCAGCAGCACAGCGCCTCCCTGGGGGGCCAGCTGCGCTGCCAGTGTCTTGAGCAGGGTGGATTTTCCCGCGCCGTTGGGGCCGATGAGGGTGAGGACGCTCCCCTTCCCGACGCCGAGTCCGATGTGCTCCATCAGGGGCGTTTTGCCGTAGCCGATGGCAAGGTCCTCGGCGCGGCAGTAGAATTTCGGATCGCTCATTCCCGGCCCTCCTGTGTCTGGCGGCGCACCAGCAGCCAGATGACCACCGGCGCACCGAAAACCGCCGTCACCGAGCTGATGGACAGCTCAGTGGGCGCGAACAGGCTGCGGGCGATGAGGTCGCAGAGCAGGCAGAACGCTGCCCCGCCCAGACAGCAGCCCGGCAGGACATAAAGGGGCTTTGCGCTGCCCAGCAGGTTCTTGACCAGATGCGGCACCGCGATGCCCACAAAGGAGATGGGGCCTGCAAAGGCCGTCACGCAGGCGGAAAGCAGGCTGGAAAGCAGCACGAGGGCCGTCGAGAAGGCCCGCACCGGTACGCCGACGCTCCTGGCGTAGCTCTCGCCCATCTGGTAGGCCGCCATGGGCTTCGAGAGCAGGAACGCCGCCGCCAGCGCGGGCAGCACCACGCAGGCCGCTGCACCCACGTTGGCCCAGGTCATGCCGGAAAAGCTGCCCATCGACCAGTTGTGGAGATTGACGATGTTGGAGTCCTGAGCGAAAGTCACCACGATGTCGGTGACAGCCGAGCAGATATAACCGATCATGATGCCGCAGATGACGAGGATGCTCATCCGCGGCACCCGCCGGGCCACCACCAGCACAAAGGCCATCGCCGCCATCGAGCCTGCAAAAGCGGCGATGATGAGGGTGGCCGAGCCAGTGAGCAGCCCCTGCTGTAAAAACACCACCATCGTCAGGGCCACCGCCAGCTTTGCGCCGCTGGACACGCCCATGACGAAGGGGCCGGCGATGGGGTTGGCGAAGAAGGTCTGCAGGAGGTAGCCTGCAGCCGAGAGGGCCGCGCCCAGCAGCACGACCATGACCGCCCGGGGCAGACGGAGCTGGAGCACGATGCCCACGGCCAGAGCATCTTCGCCCCGGCCCAGCAGAGCCGCCGCCACCGCGCCGGGCGTCAGGGACACACTGCCCCAGAACAGGTTGAGTGCAAACAGCACCGCAACCCCCGCCGTGAGGGCGAGGTACGCGAGGCTGAGGCGGCGGGTGGTGGTCATGACAAAGCTCCTTTTATACGATGCGCTGTAAGAAACGGAGGGACGCCGGGTCGGGCGAGCCCTCGGTGAAGACGAGGTTCATATCCGAGATGAGGTCGGCCAGCTCCATACTCTGCTGGAAGAGGCTCTGGGCCGTACACCAGCAGTCGCCGGACTGGACGGCCTTGAAATCCGCCAGCATCGGGCATTTTTCGATGAGCTGGTCACGGGTCTCCATCACGCCCTCGATGGTACTGTTGTAGATGAGGACGTCGGCGTCTTTGGCCCGGGCATAGAAGGTCTCCAGCGGCAGTTTGATGGTGGACTGGGCCGACGTCTCCCCCTCGAGGTCGTCGAAGATGTAGACGCCGCCGGCCATCCCCACCATCTGGGCCACATAGTCGCTGGTGCGGCGGACGGTGATGAGGTTATTTGTGGTGATGGAGAAGAAGGCCACGGTCTTGCCCGTGTTCTCCTGCTCGAGGATAGGGGCCACCTGCTCCACCTTCTGGCGAAAGACCTCTTCCGCCATCTCAGTCTTATTCAGCAGGATGCCGTAGAGCTTGAGCCACTCCATCCGGGCCAGCGGGCCGCTCTCGTAGCTCGAGCGCTCCACGAGGACCGGCACGCCGAACTTTTCCAGCTGCTCCTTGACCTCGGGGTCGTGGAGCACCATGGTGTTCTCGATGGCGAGGGTGCAGCCGGCGGCAAGGATGCGCTCATAGTCCGGGGCGCTGTACTTGCCCGCGTAGGCGATGCGGCCCTCCTGCATGGCCTGTTTGGCCTCTTCCACATACCAGCCCTCGGCCTTCGTGCCGGAGAGGGCGATGCTGTCCAGAGCGTCCAGATGAACGAAGAGGTCCATCACCGAAGTGGAGACGAGATAAATATGATCCAGCGGCTGGCGCAGCAGAACGACGTCCTCGGGCAGGTCGTCCACCTCGGCGGCCCCCTCGGGGACGACGAGGAACCGCCCGGCGTCCGGGATGTCGATCATCACATAGCCGCCCTCATAGCAGTCGGCGGAAAACTGGGCGGCATAGTCCAGCGGATAGCTGTGATCGAACACGAGGGATGCTGTATTGGCCGGGGCGGTCTTGTGCTGCCCGCAGCCCGCAAGGGCAAGGGCGGCGGCAGGCAGGGCTTTCAGGAAATTGCGGCGTTTCATCGTTACTTTGCCTCAATCAGGGATGCAGAGGCGAAGGTCAGCGTATACTCGATCTCATGCGGGGTGCTCATGGCGACGGTATCGCCCACCACATCCAGCGGGGTGTCGAGAGCAGTGACGGGGATCTCGAAGGTAGAGTTGCCCTCGGTGTTGGTGGGCAGATACTTCTCGCCGTCCACCAGCATATAGTCGTAGTTGGGGCTGGACCAGACGATGGTGGCGGTCATCCTGCCATCGGCCACGGTCAGGGCCGCAGGGCTTTCCACGGTGGCGCGGCCAGAGCCGCCCTCGAGGGTCACATCACAGGTGTAGGTGCCGTCGGCAGGTGCTTCCGCCGCAGCAGGCTGGGCGTTGGCGACACGGACGGTATGGTCGTACCACTTGCCCTTGGTGCCGAGGATGGCCAGCTGGAAGTCCTCGTCCAGAGCCTTCACCGGGATGTCGAAGCCGTAGACCTCATCGGACAGGCCGTCGGAGTAGGTGACGGTGTCGGTGGTGGGCTGGAGCCAGTCGCCCTCGTGGGCCTCGGCGTCAGCAGCCATGCCGACGTAGAGGTTGACGATTTTCTTGGAGACGAGACTGACGTGGAAGGTCATCTGACCGTCCTTCACGGTCAGGGTCCCCTTGCCGTCGTTGGCCTCGTTGGCATGGAACATGGAGCTGTCGGTGTCAAAGTCGGCGGTGTAGACGCCGTCGGGCAGAGTAGCCTCTGCCGCCGGTTCGGAAGTCGCCTCGCTCACGGCAGCGGAAGCCGCAGCCTCGGAGGAAGCGGCAGAGCTGGCCGGGGTGCCGGATGCGCCGCAGCCGGTGAGCGAACCAGCCAGCACAGCGCCGGCCAGCAGAAGAGCAAATTTATGGTTCAGTTTCATGATGATATACCTCGAAGTATCTATTTTACAGAAAAGATTATAACACGCAATGGCCCGAATTCAAAGCAGGCCGAAAAAGAAATTGCCCGAAAAGGCACTCCTTTCCGGGCAATCATAAACTTATGCTCAGCCGTTCAGGGAATCGACAGCGGCCTTGGTGTGTGCGACGTAGAGCTGCTGGATGTCAGCGACCTCGCCCAGACCGGCGATCTGGCAATCGACAGAATCGAATTCACCGGAGGCCTCGAACTGGCTCTTCCAGGAATCCTCGTCGTCGCCAGCCATATCGTTGTTGGCGTGGTCACCTGCAACGACCATCAAGGGACGCAGGACGACCTTGGTGTAACCGGCGGCCTTGACAGCCTCGATGACGTTCTCGCAGGCAGTCTCCTCCGGCTCACCCTCGACGGTGCCGATGAAGACGTTCTTGTAGCCCAGAGCGTTCATCTGAGACTGCATCTGGGTGTAGCTCACCTTTGCGGTGTGAGAGGTGCCGTGGCCCATGAAGACGAAAGCGGTGCCGTCCTCAGCAGCGGCGTCCAGACTGTCGAAACCGGCGGTCTTGACGGCCTCGGCGGTGATGGCCTTGGCGACAGCTTCCTTGTCGGCGTTGATGACGGTGGCATCGCTGCCCACCTCGCCCAGCAGAGGCTCGGCGATGGCGACGGACTCGAACTTATCGCGGTAGCTGTCCACCATCTCCATCATCTCGTCGTACTCAGCGCCGTGCATCAGATGGGTGGGCTGGACGACCAGATTCTTCACGCCGTTGGCAACAGCGCGCTCCAGAGCCTGCTCCATGTTGTCGATCTTCTCGCCGTCACGGGCCTGAACATGGTTGATGATGATCTGTGCGGTGAAGGCGCGGCGGACAGACCAGTCGGGATATGCGGCCTGGATGGCGTCCTCGATGCCCTTGATGTCCGCTGCGCGGCTGTCGTTGAAGGAGGTGCCGAAGCTGACGACCAGGATCTCGTTGTCGCCGATGTTGTCCCCGTTGCGGGCGTCGTCCTTAGAGGCGTCGCCGGTGTCGCGGCCAAAGTAATCGGGGTCAGCCTCTTCGCCCTCGACCAGCTCCTTCTGGGCGTCGGTCAGAGCGTCCCATGCTGCCTTTGCGGCCTCGCACTGGGCGTCGGTATTCTCGTTGCGCTCCTGCACATAGATGGCGTCGATGAGATCTGCCACATTCTTTGCTGCCATTTCATCGGCCTCCTCGCTGCTCACTTCGCTGGCGGCGGCAGAGCTTGCGGCGGCGCTGCTGGCAGCAGTAGAAGAAGATGCACCGCAGCCGGTGAGGACACCGGCACACAGGGCCAGTGCGGCGGCAGCGGCGGTGACGCGCTGCCAGTTTTTGTTGGTTGCCTTACGCATTGTTTGAGTCCTTTCTGTTGTGTGGAATGTACTTTTCCGATAGAAAGGGTACGAAACGGGGGCCAGCTCAAACGAAAAAAGAGCCTTTTCACCGCGCGGAAGGCACAGCAAAAAGACCCTTTGAACTTTCGGGCTTTTTGGTACGACCAATTCCTCGTGATCCGGAGCCGGACGCTCCTGTACCAACAGCGGGCAGGTTTCCTGACTGAAAGCTCACCGCCCGCTGCCGCCTTCCCAGAGGCAAAGCCTCCAGTGACCGGCGCTGAGCGCCAAGGCAGCGGACTCCCTTATCACAGTGACGAGATCGCGCGGGACTCGCACCCGCTTCCCTTTTACCCTCCCGGCCGGGGACGAAGCTCCGGCGGCAGGCACCTGCTGTTTTCTATTCAGACGAGGTGAAGTATACCACACTCCGCCCTAAAATGCAATATCTCAGCCCTCCTGCGGCACGGTCCAGACCATGCCCAGCGCTTCGAGCTTTGCGATGCGCTCCGCCGTCAGCTTTTTCTCGGCACAGGCGTAGTTTTCGCGCATCCGGCGGACCCAGTCGCCGAGGCAGAAGCCGTCTTCGGTCTTATAGTTCACCGGCACCAGCAGATTGCCGTGGGCGGCGCAGTACTCTTCGGCGCGGCGGAACGCCCCGGCCCACTTGGCCTCCCGGGCGTCCCACTGCATCCCGATGGCGTCCAGCAGAGCGATATGCTCCGGCGTCACCTGAAACGAGCCGGGCCGGGCCTTGCGGGCAGCCCGGAGGTTCGAGATCCAGACGCCCAGACGGAAGCCGTTCTCGTCCACATATCCGGCAGGCACAAGGAGGCTGCCCTTCTTCTCGGCGTAGAGCCTGGCGCTCTGGTAGTTATCCAGCCAGTTCTGCTCCCGCACGCTGCACGCGGGCGGCACCGGGGCGCTGAGGCGTCGGCCTTTTTCGCCCTTGAACAGCTCTTTCAGGGCCGCGCGGCGCGCGGCGGAGAGCTTTTTGCCCTCCCGCAGCATCTGCTTCTGACGGGACAGCCAGCTGCCCAGCCAGATGCCGTCCTCCGTCCGGTACTGGGCCGGAACGGCCAGACTGCCGTGCTCCTTTTTGTATTCCACGGCCAGCTCGTAGCGGTGCTGCCACGAGTCGGTCTTTTCCCAGTTCATGCCCAGCTCGTCCAGCAGAGCTTTCCGCTCCGGCGTCACCCGGGCGCTGCTGCGCTCGGGGTTCTGCCATGCGTACCGCTGGCGGGACACCCACTTGCCCAGCAGGATGCCGTCTTCGTCGATGTACTCGGTGGGAACGTCGAGGTTCCCGTGGGCGGCGTGGTACTTCACGGCGGCCTCGTAGGCGGTCTGCCACTTGCGGTCGTTCCGGTTCGTCCAGTCCACTCCCAGCGCTTCCAACTTTTCGATTTGGGCGTCGGTCAGCACACCTTCTTTATAAGCGGCACGCTGACTGCCCAGCCAGACGCCCAGCGCCATGCCGTCCGGCGTGACATACTTGACGGGAATTTCCAGCGTGTGATTTTCCAGATAATACTGGACGGCGGCGGCATAGCTCTTCTCCCAGAGGATGCTGCCGGTGTCCCACACCATGCCCAGTGCCTCGAGGCGCTCGACGCGGTCTGACGGCAGGTTCCCGCCCAGATAGCGCTGGCGGTTATAGACGATCCACTCGCCCAGCGCAAAGCCGTCCTTATCCTTATAATGGACCGGCACCATCAGGTCGCTGTGGCTGTCGCGGTACCGCCGGGCCGAAGCACAGCCGTTCTCCCACGCCAGCTCGAGCCGCTTTTGCCAGTTCATGCCGATTTTGTCCAGCCGGGCAGCCTGCGCGGCGGTGAGGCGTCCCTTTTTCTTTCCGGCCCGGACAAGGCGCTGGTTTTCCAGCCAGCGGCCCACGGCCACGCCCCCGAAGCTGTAGGAGCGAGGCACGTCCAGCGTCTTTCCCTCTGCCGTCATCTGCTTTGCGGCGGCATAATAGCGCTCCCAGTCGGAGTCCAGCGCGCGGCGGAGCTGCCGGTAAGCCCGGCGGCAGGCAGAAAGGGGCTCTTCCAGCGGGAAGGTTTCTGCCCCCGCCGCGCTGCACTCCTTCCGCAGCTGCTGCACACAGGTCAGCGCCTCAAAGGCCGCGCTCAGCTCTGCCACCGGCACACTGCCGCAGGCTGCAAGGGCGCGGGCCAGCATCTGCCGGTATGCGGTCGGTTCAGCGCTGCGGCGCGCCAGCACCACGCCCGAGATCCCGGCCAGAGGAGCCTGCACCGCCGGGCCGTTGGCACAGACCAGCAGCCGGAGGGTGGCCGCTTCATCGGCCGCAAAGCCTTCTGCATCCTTATAAATATGTGTTCCTGCACCAAACAGCTTCTCGGCCTGCTCTGCGGTCTGCGCCGCCGCTGCATCATCCTCGCAGAGGACGAGGCAGCGCCCGGCAGCATCCGGGAGCCACTGCGCCAGCAGCTGTTCCACCGGCGGAAGCTTTTCTACGGCGAGGCTCAGAGCCTGATATTTCTCGGCGTTGGGGTCAGGGCAGCCCGGCAGATGGAGGTTCTTCACCTCAGCACGGAGGCGGGCCATCGCATCTTCCAGCGGCCAGAGCAGGGCCGTATAGGAGGCCGGCATGGGCAGCAGACCCTCGGCCATCGCCCCGCCCAGCGCCAGCGGCTCCACAATGGCGTCGGCCAGCATCTCCTCGGCAGCGCTGCAGCTGTCGCCCGGGGCGTCCGGCTCCCCCAGAGCCAGCAGCTTTGCCCCCGGGCAGAGGCGGAACAGAGGCTGGACGCAGTCGGTCCAGTCCTTTGCGCTCATCTCCCTCCAGCCGTCCAGCACCAGCAGGCCGGGCCGGAACTCAGCCAGCGCCACCCAGCCCAGCGCATTCTGCACGGCCAGCTGCTCGCAGCTCATCAGCCGCACCCGGCCGCCCAGCGTCCGGTCCAGCCGCTTTGTCAGGGCGCGGCGCAGTTCCAGACGGGCAGCGCAGGACACCACCCAGAGTACGCGCATCTCGGGGTGGGCGTCCAGCAGCTCCCACACGATGCAGCCTTTGCCCGTACCCGCCGGGCGCACCAGCGCAGCACAGTTTTTCTGCTGCAGTCCAGCCTCCGCTGCACGGCAGGCTGTTTTATTTGAATCATCTACCAAAATCGACATATCTTATCCTTTCTGCCCCTTCCGAGGGTTCAGAAATTCGCTTTTTCTGCAAAAAAGAAACGCGCCTGCGCAAAGCTGGCTTTCCTGCCTGCGCTGCGCCTGCGTTTTTCTGCAAAAATGTTACTTTCATGCTCTATTTTTATCATAAAAGTTTATTTCTTGTCAAGATGATTTGCACAGATTTTTCCAAATAATTTTACATTCCCTTTTTCCGGAAATTCCGGGACCGTTCCCTGCTGCCCGTTGACGGCGGGGACAGTTGGTGGTAGACTTTTTTCATCGGCTCCCCTTTTGGCGGGAGACTCCCCTATTTATGATATGTGAGGTAATCGATATGAACATCATCAGCACCGAAAAAGCTCCCGGCGCCATCGGCCCCTACTCTCAGGGCTACACCGTGGGCGGTCTCGTCTTCACCTCCGGCCAGATCCCGGTAGACCCCGCCACCGGCGCAGTCGCCGAGGGCATCGCCGCACAGGCTGACCAGAGCTGCCGCAATGTGGGCGCTATCCTCGAAGCTGCCGGCGTGGGCTTTGACAAGGTGGTCAAGACCACCTGCTTCCTGGCCGACATCGCCGACTTTGCCGCTTTCAACGAGGTGTACGCCAAGTATTTCACCTCCAAGCCCGCCCGCAGCTGCGTGGCCGTGAAAGACCTCCCCAAGGGCGTGCTCTGCGAGATCGAAGCCATCGCTGAGGCCTAAGCCGCCTTTTCAGCACAAAGAGGGGCCGTCTGCACTCCATTCCGGGTGCGGACGGCCCCTTTTGTCTGTCTTCGATTCCAGTTTTTCATGCTGGCCAACTTTCCCAGCCAGAGAAATTGACTTCGTTTTTTGCTTTTGTTACAATAGAATCGAACTGTTGTAAAAGATTTCCGGTCAAATTTGAAAGAGAGGTCCCTGCCCATGTCCAATTCCCGTGTTGAAAGCCACAGCCGCGCCGAATTGCGCAACAAGATCATCAGCGCAGCCACCCTGCTCGAGATCCTGTTGTCCGGCCTCGTCCTCATCGGCCTGCTGCTGTCGATGGTGCCGCTGCTGCAGTGGATGCCCGGCCTGCTGTTCGACGGCAACGACGTCGAGGTGAGCACCTTCTTACAGCGGGCGCTGGACATCGTCATCGGCATCGAGTTCATCAAGATGCTGGCCAAGCACAGCCCCGGTTCCAGCCTCGAAGTGCTGCTCTACGCCATCGCCCGCCACATGGTGGTGGGTCACGAGTCCGCCATGGAGAACCTGCTGAGCGTGAGCGCCATCGCCCTCATCTTCATCGTGCGGAGGTTCTTCTTCGTGCCCGCCTTCGGCGCTCATCTGCCCGACGGCCACCCCGCGCCCGACCTTTCCCCCAGCCAGAGCGGCATCCCGTCAGAGGAATTCGCCGCCCGGCTGCGCAAGCACCTGCATCATGACGACACCAACACGGAGCTTGAAGTCGCCATCGAAGACCCCAAGTACGAGGACAACACCGACACGCTGCTGGAAGCAGACCCGAAATGAGCCTGACAACGTAAAATGCCCCGCAGGACGCTCGTTGAGAGCTGCCTGCGGGGCATTTTTTATGCTTAGTTGCTCTTGTGCTTCTGGCCGAAACGGTACTCCTTGCCGTCCCGGATGCGCTGGATGTTGGAACGGTGCATCCAGATGACCATGCCGCCCATGATGGCAGCGCCGACGGTGCAGACCACCACGTCCTGAGTCGGCAGGCCGCGCATGAGGCTGTACACCAGCGTCAGCACCGGGTAAGCCGCGGCCATGGTGATGCTGCCCAGCGACACCATGCCGGTGGGGACCAGGCAGACGAGGAAGATGAGTGCCAGCACTGGCAGCAGCACCGGCTGGACTGCCAGAATGGCACCGGCAGCCACCAGCACGCCCTTGCCGCCCTTGAAGCCGAAGTAGATGGGCTTGGAGTGGCCCACCACGGCGAGGATGGCGGCGAGGTAGACGCCCAGATAGGGCGAGACGGCAGCGTCGGCGGGCAGATGGCCGAACAGCCACCGGCCAAGGCAGACGGCCACGACGCCCTTGAGCACATCGCCCACCGCCGTGAGGGCAGCGGCTTTCTTGCCGAAGGTGCGCAGCATGTTGGTCATACCGGCAGCGCCCGAGCCGTGGGTGCGGACGTCGTCATGGTACAGATACTTGCTGACGAGGATGCCGGTGTCCACACTGCCCAGCAGATAGGCTTCGGCAGCGACCACCAGCACAATGAGAAATGCGGTCATAGAACCAGTCTCCCTTCCTTATACGTCCTTCGCGCCCACTTCGCCGGAGCCGCGCTCACGCACGACAAGGCGGATGGGGGTGTGCTCCAGACCGAAGTTCTCGCGGATCTGGTTGATGATATACCGCTGATAGCTGAAGTGGAACAGGTGCTTTGCGTTGACGAAGGCCACGAACGTCGGCGGACGGGTGGAAGCCTGGGTCAGGTAGAAGATCTTCAGGCGGCGGCCCTTGTCGCTGGGCGGCTGCATCCGAGCGGTGGCACGGGCCAGCATCTCATTCAGCACACCGGTGGGCACACGGGCACCGTTCTGGCTGTCCACGTCGCGGATGAGCTGCATCAGTTTGTTGACGTTGTAGCCGGTCTGGGCCGAGATGAAGATGATGGGAGCGTAGCCCATGAAGCTGAAGCACTCGGCATAGCCCCGGCGCTGCAGCTCCATGGTGTTGGTCTCCTTGCCCTCCACGGCGTCCCACTTGTTGACGACGATGATGCAGGCCTTGCCCTGGTCGTGGGCATAACCGGCCACCTTGCTGTCCTGCTCGGTGAAGCCGACGGTGGCGTCCACGAGGATGAGGGCCACGCGGCTGCGCTCGACGGCGGCCAGTGCGCGGACGACCATGTAGCGCTCGAGGCCGTCGGTGATGTTGCTGCGCTTGCGCAGACCGGCGGTATCGGTGAAGATGAACTTGCCGTAAGCGTTATCCACGGGGGTGTCGATGGCGTCGCGGGTAGTGCCGGCCTCGTTGGCAACGATCATGCGGTTCTCACCGAGGATGCGGTTGGTCAGGCTGGACTTGCCCACGTTGGGGCGGCCGATGATGGCGACGGGGATGCGGTCTTCCTCCACGACGGTCTCGCTGAAATCGAGGTGGGCGCAGACAGCGTCCAGCAGGTCGCCGGTGCCGTGGCCGTGGACGGACGAGATGGGCATGACTTCGTCGAAGCCGAGGTTATAGAACTCGTAGAGCTCCATGGGGGTCTCGCCCACATTGTCGCATTTGTTGACAGCGAGGATGATGGGCTTGTGGCTGCGGCGCAGCATATGGGCCACGTCCTCGTCGGCGGCGGTCAGGCCGTTGCGCACGTCCACCACCATGATGATGCAGTCGGCGGTGTCGATGGCGATCTGGGCCTGCTCGCGCATGTGGGCCAGAATGCCCTCGGTGGCCTTGGGCTCGATGCCGCCGGTATCCACCAGCAGGAACTCGTGGCCGCTCCACTCGCAGTTGGCAAAGATGCGGTCGCGGGTGATGCCCGGGGTATCCTCCACGATGGCCAGACGCTGGCCGCAGAGCTTATTGAACAGGGTGGACTTGCCCACGTTGGGGCGGCCCACCACAGCAACGATCGGTTTGCTCATAGGGGGTTCCTCCTTTCACAAAAGGGGTAAAATTACGGTCTTCTCCGGCGGGCGATATGCAGGCCGCTGCGCAGCAGGGCCTTGGCCTCGTCGCCGCCGCTGGTGGGCAGGACTTCCACCTTTACGCCGAGCCGCTGGCCCAGCTGCTCGATGGTCATATCATCGAGGAAGGTGTCCTTCTCCTCCCGCAGCATCACGGCAGGCACGCCCAGGGTGCCGCTGGACAGCCGGCCCTCGCACTGAGCGATGATGTCGGTCGCTGTGACGAGGCCCGCCACGCCGACGTTGCCGCCGAAGAAGTTGTTTTTGATGGGATGCACTTTTACTTCTATCATGGGGTACTGGCGGTGGAGCTCGTCCATCATCTCGGTGATGAGGGGCGCGGCCATGGTGCCGGTGACGACATCCATCTTTTTGGTGCCGTAGATGCGGTGGGGCTTTTCCAGCTCGGCCAGAAATTCCTCCCGGAAGAGGCTCATCATGCCCACGCCGTTTTCCAGCTGGTCGTAGTCCTCATAGAACTCCGGCTCCGGGATGGGGCGGCCGGCCTTGAGGTACCACTCATCGCTGGGGTAGATGATGCGCTTGCCGTGGCGGCGCTTGCACTCGTCGCCGAACTCTTCCATGATGTCGATGACGGCGGCGCTGGTCTCAGCGTCGTAGGGCGTCTGCTTGAAGAGGTTCTGGCGGTAATCCGTCACGCCGCAGGGGACTGCCGCCACGCTCTGCACCATCGGGGTCAGCTCCAGCAGGTCGGTGAGGGTGCGGCGGAGCTCGTCGCCGTCGTTGATGCCCCGGCAGAGCACCAGCTGGCAGTTGACGGCGATGCCGCCCTCCACCAGGCGGGGCAGGTACTTCAGCACCTCGCCGCCCCGTTTATTCGCCAGCATCCGCACGCGGAGCTGGGGATTGGTGGTGTGGACCGAGATGTTGATGGGCGAGATGTGCATCTTGATGATGCGGTCGATCTCGTGGTCCTGCATGTTGGTCATGGTGATATAGTTGCCGAACAAAAAGGACAGGCGCTCGTCGTCGTCCTTGAAGTAGAGGCTCTCACGCATTCCCGGGGGCAGCTGGTCAATGAAGCAGAACATACAGTGGTTGGAGCAGGAGTGCTTCTGGTCGCCCAGATAGGTGGAGAAGTCGCAGCCGAAGGGGCCGCGCTCTTCCCGCCGGACGTCCCACTCCCGGATGCCGTCCGCCACTCTCGCTTTGAGGTGGAAGCTCTTGCTGTCGGTATAAAAATCATAGTCCAGCGTGTCGTTCAGCTCGTTGCCGTCCACGCTCAGCAGCTCGTCGCCGCCGGCGAGGCCGAGGGCTTCCGCCTCGCTGCCCGCGTCCACGCGGTCGATCCTGATGGCCATGCTTTCACCTCACAATTTCGTTTTCAAGACAAAGCAAGAAGGGGAAGGCATTGCGCCCTCCCCTTCTGTACATAACACCAATGTGCCACCAATTCTGCGCAAATTAGCCCTTCTTGATGACTTCCTCGCCCTTGTAGTAACCGCAGTTGCCACATGCCTGGTGGGGGAGCTTCAGAGAGCCGCAGTTGCTGCACTTGACCAGTGCGGGGGCCTCCAGCTTCCAAACATTGCTGCGACGCTTGTCGCGGCGGGCCTTGGAAAGATGTCTCTTAGGTACTGCCATATTTTTGCACCTCCTTGATGGGTTTCTCAGTTCAGCAGTGATTTGAGTATCGCTAGCCTTGCGTCTGCGGGTTCGGCCTCAGCTTCTGCCGGAGGGCAGGTACATTCGGCCATCTTCTTCCCGCACCGGGGACACAAGCCCGGGCAGTCAGCGCTGCAAAGCAGCACCGTCGGTATCTGGAACATGAATTCCTGACAGAGCCATTCGTCCACATCCAGATGTCCTTTTTCGTTGAGGGGCAGGTCGAAATCCGGGTCATCCAGATCGCGCTCCCTGACCGTCCACTCTGCTTGCACCGTCTCTTCCCGTTCGACGGGGTCGAGGCAGCGGGCGCACTCTCCGTGCACCAATGCGTTTGCCCGCAGCGTCATCCGGATCTCCTCGCCATCCGGCACCGCCTCAAAGCGGGCCGTCACAGGCTGCTCGATCCTTGCACCGGCAAAATCCTTTGCAGACAAATCACACTGAAACTCTGCGGCGTAAGGTTTCGTGCCGGATACGATAAACTTTCTCAGGTCAAATTGCATAGTACACCTCATAAAAGGCTGCTTTGTTAGTATAGCGCCAACACAGCCCTTTGTCAACACCAAAACAGGCAGAAAACCGAAAAAATTTCAAATTCTCCGGTTTCCTGCCTGTCTGGGATGCTTCAAATCAGAAATTTCAGAGTTATTTTACAGGTACTTCTTCACATCGTGGGGCAGAGCAGCTTCATCAGCGCTGACAGTGACGGTGACCTTGATGGAGTCGCCAGCGGCAGCAGCGATCTCGTCCAGAACGACGCCCAGACGGTTGATGTCGTGATCCAGCACCTTCAGGATGCCGTCGATGTACAGGTCAGTGATGTCATAATTGCTTGCCAGCAGGCCGGCCACGAAGCCGTACAGCATCTCGCCGCCGGCGATCTTGTACTCGTCCAGGTCGATGAGACGGGCGGCGTTGGGGACCTCATAGGTCAGCTTCATGCCCTTCTCGACGACAACGACGTTGCCCTTGGAGGTCTTGACCGAATCGTTGATCATGTCGATCATAGCCTTGGTCTTACCGGAGCCTTTGGTGCCAACAATCAGTTTAATCATAGTTCTGTCCTCCTGTATTTTCCACGCCTCACGGCGGGAGATCGTTTTTTGTTCCGCTTGCTCTTACTTCAGCTTTGCTTCCAGCTCGGCGGTCAGGTTCTCATAACCCGGCTTGCCCAGCAGAGCGAACATGTTCTTCTTATAGCTCTCGACGCCCGGCTGGTTGAAGGGGTTGACGCTCAGCAGGTAGCCGCTGCAGGCGCAGGCACGCCAGAAGAAGTAGATGAGGTAGCCCACATTATAAGCGGACAGGTCGTCCACCTCGATGACCACCTCCGGCACGCCGCCGTCGGTGTGGGCGAGGATAGTTCCTTCCATAGCCTTGCGGTTGACCACGCTCATGTTCTGGTCAGCCAGGAAGTTCAGGCCGTCGAAGTTGCCCTCCAGCTTGTCGATGAAGAGGTCCTGTGCGGGCTTCTTGACATCCACGATGGTCTCGAACATGGTGCGGGAGCCTTCCTGGATGAACTGACCCATGGAGTGCAGGTCGGTGGAGAAGATGCAGCTTGCGGGGAACAGACCCTTGTTGTCCTTGCCCTCGCTCTCACCGAACAGCTGCTTGTACCACTCGTTCATGAGGGTGAAGTTCGGCTCATAGCACTCGAGGATCTCGATGCTCTTGCCCTTGCGGTACAGGATGTTGCGGATGGCCGCATACTTGTAGGCGTCGTTGTCGGGGCTGAGCACGGAGAAGCGCTCCATCGCGTCGGCTGCGCCCTTCATGACGTCGTCGATGCTGATGCCGGCAGCAGCGATGGGCAGCAGGCCCACAGCGGAAAGGACGGAGTAGCGGCCGCCGACATCGTCGGGGACGACGAAGGTGGGCCAGCCCTGCGCGTCAGCCAGCTGCTTGAGGGTACCCTTGGCGCGGTCGGTGGTGGCGTAGATGCGCTTGTTGGCTTCTTCCACGCCCATCTCGTCTTCCAGCAGCTTGCGCAGCACACGGAAGGCCAGAGAGGTCTCGGTGGTGGTGCCGGACTTGGAGATGACGTTGATGGAGAAGCGCTTGCCCTTGCACAGCGCGATGATGTCATTCAGATAGGTGGGGCTGATGCTGTTGCCGCAGAAGTAGATCTTCAGGCCGTTGTCCAGCTCGTTGTGGTACATCCCCTTGACGGCTTCGATGACGGCGCGTGCGCCCAGATAGCTGCCGCCGATGCCGGCGACCACCAGAACGTCGGAATCCTCACGGATCTTGGCAGCAGCTGCCTTGATGCGCTCAAACTCTTCCTTATCATAATCACGGGGCAGATACATCCAGCCCAGGAAGTCGCTGCCGGGGCCGTTCTTGGCTTCCAGCGTCTTGTGCGCGGCCTCTACCTGGGGGTAGATGGCCTTGTATTCCTCTTCGTTGATGAAACTGGAGAGGTGCTTTGTATTCAGAGCGAGACTCATTCTATCAAAACCTCCAAAACATTTTACGGGCTCTTTGCCCGGCGAGGGTTTTTCTTGGTATAAGTGTACCGTTCCCGCCGGGCAAAGTCAAGGCCAAAATCCTCGCTTTTCATACAATTTTAATAGTGTTGTTTTGTATGCTCTTACATCTTTTATACAAACGTCCAAGCCATTCTTTGCCCTCGCTGACCGTTTTTGACCGGTAGTGCGCAGTTTTCGGTCATGCCGCGCCGGTGAGGCTCTGCCACAGCAGGCCGATGGCGTCCCGGACAGTCATCCTCGGCGCATCGGCGGCAGCACGCACTTCGTACTCTTCCAGAAGTGCTTTCCCCTGATAGACCACGGCTTTGCCCAGCGTCTGGCCCTGCTCCACCGGGGCTTCCAGCTCCTCGGGCAGGGTCAGCTCGGTATGCAGGGACGCCCCGCTCCCCTTCTCCACCAGCACCGTCTCCGGCAGGGCCGAGTAATCCAGCGGGACGCTGCCCGCCGCGCTGCCCCTGACCGTGATCTGGAGCGGCTGTGCCTCGAGTTTTGGCAGCGGCGCGGCCTCATAGGCCCCGAAGCCGTAGTCCAGCAGAGTCGTGGCGGCGTCGAAGCGGTCGGCGCTGGACGGTGCGCCCAATATCACCGCGATGAGGGAAAGGCCGTTCCGGGTGGCGCTGGCCGAGATGCAGATGCCCGCGCCGCCGGTGGTGCCGGTCTTGAGGCCGGTGATCCCCTCATACCGGCGGAGAAGCTTATTCGTATTGACCAGCTGGGTCGCCCCGCCCCGGAGGGTATCCGTCCAGATGCCGGTGTAGTGCAGCACCTCGGGGCAGGTGTTCAGGATGGTGCGGCTCATGGCGGCCACATCCCGGGCCGTGGAGAGATGGCCTTCGGCGTCCAGCCCGCAGGCGTTGCGGAAAGACGTCTGCTCCATCCCCAGCGAGGCGGCCCGGGCGTTCATCTGCTCCACGAAGGCCGGCTCACTGCCGCCCACCAGCTCGGCCACGGCTACTGCCGCGTCGTTAGCAGAGGAAACGCAGATTGCCTTTATCATCTCGTCCAATGTAAAGTGCTCCCCCGGCTCCAGCCAGATCTGACTGCCGCCCATGTGGTAGGCGTGCTCACTCACCGGCACCGGCGTCTCCATGGTCAGCCGCCCGTCGTGGACAGCCTCGAAAGCAAGCAGCAGGGTCATCACCTTGGTGATGGAGGCGATGGGGACCCGCTCGTCGGCGTTCTTCTCGTAGAGGACCCGTCCGCTCCCCTGCTCAATGAGGATGGCAGCTCGGCAGTTGAGGTCGAGCTGAGGCGCGGCGGCTGCAGTCGGCAGCAGAATTCCTTCTGCCGCTTCCTCGACGTCGGCGCTGACGGCCCTCTCTTCCGGGTGCATGACAGCCCGCAGGCCCACGCCCTCCGCCGTCCCAAGGGCCAGTGCAAACAGCCAGAAACAGAGCACGGCTGCGCAGAGCACCGCAAAATTCTTTCGTTCCATCCCTTGTCCCTCCCCGCAATGTCTGTCTGATTGCATTCTATGCAAAAAAAGAGGCCGGAATGCTCTTTTCTCCCCGGGAAAAATCTGCTATAATAGGATGGTTTATTATAAGGTAATAACCTCTCCGTCTGCTTCGCAGCCAGCTTCCCCGACAGGGGAGCCAAATCGGAGAGGTTTCAGAAAGGACACCCCATGCGAGTTTGTTTTTATACCCTTGGCTGCAAGGTCAACTTAAATGAGACCGGTGCGCTGGAACAGATGTTCCGCTCCGCCGGTTTCACCATCGTGCCGGAGGGCGAAGAGGCCGACGTCTTTGTGGTGAACAGCTGCACCGTCACCAACTTCGGCGACCAGAAGAGCCGCAAGTGGCTCCGCCGGGCCAAGCGCGAGAACCCCGGCGCCGTCACCGTCCTCACCGGCTGCTACCCGCAGGCTTTCCCCGAGGAAGCGGCCCAGTTCATGGAGGCTGACCTGGTCTGCGGCAACGGCGACCGGAAAGCCATCCTCGATAATGTGCTCAAGCTGCTGGACGGCCACGAGCGCATCGTCGCCATCGCCCCCCACGCGAAGGGCGAGCGGTTCGAGGAACTGCCAGTGGAGCGGTTCGAGACCCACACCCGCGCCTTTATCAAAGTAGAGGACGGCTGCAACCGTCAGTGCGCCTACTGCGTCATCCCCCGCGCCCGCGGCCCGGTGCGCAGCCGCTCGGAAGAGAGCATCCTCGCCGAGCTGCGCCAGCTGGCCGCTTCCGGCTACCGGGAAGTGGTGCTCAGCGCCATCTCCCTGCCCAGCTACGGCCTCGACACCGGCACCAACCTTGTGGAGCTGGTGGAGAAGTGCGCCCGGGTGGAGGGCATCGAGCGTATCCGGCTGGGCAGCCTTGACCCCGATATGCTGACCCCCGAATACATCACCCGGCTGGCGGCAGTGGACAAGCTCTGCCCCCAGTACCATCTGAGCCTGCAGAGCGGCTGCAGCGCCACCCTGCGCCGGATGCGCCGCGTCTATACCGCCGAGCAGTACGCCGAGGTGGTTCGCCAGCTCCGCGCCGCCTACGGTGACCGCCCGGTCAGCTTCACCACCGACTGCATCTGCGGCTTCCCCGGCGAGACGGAGGAAGATTTCCGGGAGAGCTGCGCGTTCCTGAAGGAGATCGGCTTCCTGAAAGTCCACGTCTTCCCCTACTCCCGCCGCAGCGGCACCCCCGCCTACGACTTCCCCGACCAGGTCCATGAGCGCGAAAAACAGGCCCGCAGCCGGGAGATGAACGCCATCGCCGAGGACATCCGCCGCGAGGTGCTGGCCGGCTGCGAGGGCAGCGAGGACGACGTTCTGCTGGAGACCCCCCTCTCCGGCACCCTCTTCACCGGCTACACCCGGCTGTATGTTCCTGTCGTGGTCTCGGCCCCGGGCCATAAGAGCGGCGAGATCGTCCATGTCCGGCTGGGCAGCTACGACGGCGAGCGTGTCCGGGCCGAGATGGTATAAATCTTAGCCGTTTCTTTGCTGTTTTGTACAAATCCATTTGTTCTCATTTGTGCAAGATATATCAGTTGTGAATTTCATAACAAATTTTAAGCTTTTCCCTTTTCTTCCCGAAGGGTTTATGCTACAATAAAAGTGGATTATTCGGGGCATCCGGCTGTTTGCAGCAGCCCAGTACCAAATGCCCCGAAGAAAAGCCGCGTCGGAGCGGTTTTTTGTTCTGTTGTTTCAAAACAAGGAGAGATTGGAATGAGTTTCAGAGGAATCAACACGACGGTCATCCAGATCCGCCGCCAGGTCTTTACCGAGGTGGCACGGATGGCCTACGCCAACGTCAAGGGCGAGCAGGCCAACCACCTGATGCGCAAGATCCCTTACACCATCATCCCCGGTGAGGAAGGCAAGCTCCGCAAGGACATCTTCCTTGAGCGCGCCATCGTCGAGGAGCGCGTTCGTCTGGCCATGGGCCTGCCCACCCGCCGCATGGACGAGCACAACAGCGTCGTCTCCGGTCTGGAGGACGCTTCCATCGCCGATAAGTATTATGACCCCCCGCTGGTGAACGTCATCAAGTTTGCCTGCAACCGCTGCCCCGAGAAGCTGGTCAAGGTCTCCGACCTGTGCCAGGGCTGCCTCGCACACCCCTGTATGGAAGTCTGCCCCAAGAAGGCTATCACCTGGGAGAGCGGCCGTTCCACCATCGACCAGGAAAAGTGCATCAAGTGCGGCCGCTGCGTCGGCGTCTGCCCCTACAACGCCATCGTCAAGACCGAGCGTCCCTGCGCCGCTGCCTGCGGCATGGGTGCCATCCACTCCGATGAGCTGGGCCGCGCCGAGATCGACTACAGCAAGTGCGTGTCCTGCGGCCAGTGTCTGGTCAACTGCCCCTTCGGTGCCATCGCCGACAAAGGCCAGATCTACCAGCTCATTCAGGGCTTCAACCGCGGTGACCGCATCTACGCCCTCGTCGCTCCCGCCTTCATCAACCAGTTCCCGGGCCTGGCCTCCACCGGCAAGCTCAAGGCTGCGCTGAAGGCTCTGGGCTTCTACGACGTCGTGGAGGTCGCCATCGGTGCCGACCTGTGTACCGTGGATGAGGCCCACGACTTCCTGGAGGAGGTTCCCAACAAGCTGAACTTCATGGCTACTTCCTGCTGCCCGGCATGGAGCATGATGGCAAAGACCGCCTTCCCGGATCTTGCAAAGAACATCTCCATGACCATGACCCCCATGGTCTTTACCGCCCGCATGATGAAGCAGGCCGACCCCGAGGCCCGTATGTGCTTTATCGGACCCTGCGCCGCCAAGAAGCTGGAAGCTTCCCGCCGCACCGTCCGCTCTGATGTGGACTTCGTGCTGACCTTCGAGGAACTGGCCGGCATCATCGAGGCCAAGGACATCGACGTGGCTAACCTCGAAGTCGACCCCGATGAGGTCGATCTGGTCCACGCTTCCGGTGCAGGCCGCGGCTTCGCACAGTCCGGCGGCGTCGCCAAGGCTGTCGCCGACAAGGTCAAGGAGTGGCATCCCGATATGGACGTCAAGATCGCGTCCGCACAGGGCCTCGCCGAGTGCAAGAAGCTGCTGATGCTGGCCAAGGCCGGCAAGTACAACGGCTACCTGCTGGAAGGCATGGGCTGCCCCGGCGGCTGCATCGGCGGCGCCGGCACCATCGCCGACCCCACCCGCACTGCTGTCGCCCTGAACAAGTACGTCAAGGAGGCTCCGTTCCAGGACCCCGAGCAGAGCCCCTTCATGACCAGCATCCACGTGCTGAAGGACGACCCCAACTTTGAGGTCTAAGTTTTCCTGACTTCTGCCGCTTCCCGTCCGCCGGGAGGCGGCTTTTTTGTGTCTTCGGCAAAGTCTGTGTTTTTCTTCCATAAGATGTGTCTTATGTGAAACATTTTTGTGAAACCATCACAAGCCAGATTGACTTTTTCTTCTGAATATGTTATTTTTGCGGTGACAAATTCCTTCGCGTTCCGTTTTGGAACGCACAGAGCCGCCTCTGCGGCTGGAAAGGTCGATTCTTGAATATGACGATTTCTTTGAAGCATATGGGCAGACGCACCGGGGCGGTCCTCGTCTCGCTGCTGCTGCTCCTGACGCTGGCGGTCAGTGCCAGTGCCGCCGCCGTCAAGATGACGGTGGGCGTCCGGTTCTGGCGGGAGTCCGGGGACAAGGAGTCGATGGCCGACAGTGCCGTGGACACCACCCGCGAAGCCACCCTCACCCGCCAGCCCAACGGCACCTTCACTCTCGAACTCCCGGTCAAGCAGCTCTCTTCCATGAACATGACCGGCCGTCTCACCGGCATCGCCATCGGCGAGGTGAACTATGACGGCACTCTGAGCGGCGACCTGTCCGACGGAACCGCCGTGCTGACCCTCAAGAACCTGCCCGCCTCGGTGCTCACCGGCAGCGATTCCAACAAAGCGCTGGCCGTGACCTGCAGCATCAAGATGGACACCATCCTTCTCGGCGACATCTCTACCAGTGCGAAGATGTCCATCTGGGTCGAGCGCTGAAAAGCCAAATAGCACAAAAAACGCCCCGCAGCTCTGTTACGAGCTGCGGGGCGCTTGCGTTATTTCAAAAAAGGTTTACTCCGCGATGATGCTCTTGCCGGTCATCTCTGCCGGGACGGGCAGGCCGATATAGGGCAGCATGGTGGGTGCGATGTCGGCCAGGCAGCCGCCCTCGCGCAGCTTCACATCGCCGCAGCCGATGGCCACGAAAGGCACGACGTTGGTGGTGTGGGCGGTGAACGGAGTGCCGTCGGGGTTCTTCATCTTCTCGGCGTTGCCGTGGTCAGCGGTCAGGAAAGCGCAGCCGCCAGCGTTCAGCACAGCGGTGACGACCTTCTCGACAGCAGCGTCCACAGCCTCAACGGCCTTGACAGCGGCTTCAAAGACGCCGGTGTGGCCGACCATATCGCAGTTTGCGAAGTTCAGGATGACCACGTCGTACTTGCCGCTCTCGATGCGCTTGACGCACTCGTCAGCGACCTCGGGGGCGCTCATCTCAGGCTTGAGGTCGTAGGTGGCGACCTTCGGGCTGGGGATGACACAGCGGTCCTCGCCCTCGTAGGGAGCCTCAACACCGCCGTTGAAGAAGAAGGTGACATGAGCGTACTTCTCGGTCTCGGCAATGCGCAGCTGGGTCTTGCCGTTCTCGGACAGGTACTGGCCCAGGACGTTCTTCAGCTCAACAGGAGGATAAGCGACCTCGCAGTTGGGCATGGTGGCGTCATACTCGGCCATGCAGACGTAGTGGACCTGCTTGCGACCGCCGCGGCGCTCGAAGCCGGTGAAGGCGTCGTCGCAGAAGATGCGGGTCATCTGACGGGCGCGGTCGGGACGGAAGTTCATGAAGATAACGGTGTCGCCGTCCTGCACACGGCCACCCTCGCAGGTGACGCAGGGCAGAACGAACTCGTCGGTCTTGTCGTCGGCGTAGGATGCCTCGATGGCCTCCTGAGCGTTGGCGGCGTGGTTGCCCTCGCCGTAGACGAAGGCAGCGTAAGCCTTCTCCTCACGGTCCCAGTTGTTGTCGCGGTCCATGGCGTAGTAACGGCCAGAGACGCTGGCGATCTTGCCGATGCCCAGCTCATCCAGCTTGGCCTGCAGGTCGGCAAGGAAGCCCTTGCCGGAGTGGGGGTCGGTGTCGCGGCCATCGGTGATGCAGTGGAGGTAGACTTCCTTGGCACCCATGCGCTTTGCCATTTCCAGCACACCGAACCAGTGGTCAGCGTGGCTGTGGACACCGCCGGTACCCACCAGACCCATCAGATGGATCGCCTTGCCGGCGTCGATGGCAGCCTTCATGTTCTTGACGAGGACGGGGTTCTTGAGCATCTCACCGTCGCGGATGGACTTGGTGATGAGGGTCAGCTGCTGGTAGACGATGCGGCCGGCACCCATATTGGTATGACCCACCTCAGAGTTGCCCATCTGGCCGTCGGGCAGGCCCACAGCCATGCCGGAAGCGTCGATGGTGGTCATAGGATATTTTGCCATCAGAGAGTCAAGGAAAGGCTTCTTGGCTGCAACCACGGCGTTGCCGTAGGTCTCGTTGGGGGTCCAGCCAAAGCCGTCCATGATGCAGAGCAGAACAGGTTTCTTGGACATAAAATAGGATCTCCTTTGAAAATTCAACAAACAGCGCCCGGCTCCCTGCCGGAAATGCGGCGCAGCCGGGCGCAGAGAGAACGATTTTTACCGCTCAGGGCTTAGCCCTTGGTGGCAGCGTTGACGATGACAGCAAAGTCAGGAGCCTTCAGGGAAGCACCGCCGATGAGGCCGCCGTCCACGTCCTTCTTGCTCAGCAGCTCCTCGCAGTTCTTGGCGTTCATGCTGCCGCCGTACTGGACGGTGGTAGCCTCGGCCACGGCTTCGCCGTAGACCTCGCCGATGACCTTGCGGATCTGAGCGCAGACTTCCTCAGCCTGGTCGGCAGTAGCGGTCTTGCCGGTGCCGATGGCCCAGATGGGCTCGTAGGCGATGACGACGTTTGCCATCTGCTCGGCGGTGACATCGCGCAGGGCGATCTTGGTCTGCATCCGGACCAGCTCCTCGGTGACGCCCTCCTCACGCTGCTGCAGGCTCTCGCCCACGCAGATGATGACCTTCAGGCCGGCGTTCAGAGCGGCCAGAGCGCGCTTGTTGACGGTCTGGTCGGTCTCTGCGAAATACTGACGGCGCTCGGAGTGACCGACGATGACGTACTCGACGCCCAGGTCCACCAGCATATCAGCGCTGATCTCGCCGGTGAATGCGCCGGACTTCTCGAAATGGACGTTCTCGGCACCGACATGGATGTTGGTACCCTTGGTCTTTGCCACAGCAGTGACCAGATCGGTATAGGGAGTGCAGATGACGACCTCGCAGGATGCGTCCTTGACGGCGGGAATGAGCTCGTCCACCAGAACAGCAGCCTCGGAGGCGGTCTTGTTCATCTTCCAGTTGCCAGCAATAATGGCCTTGCGCTTTGCCTTATCCATGATACGTTCTCCTTACCTTATTTACCTTTATAAATAAAAGATGCGGCGGCGAAACAGCCGCCGCACCGTTCATGATGCTGTGATTATGCGTTCTGGATGACTGCGATGCCGGGCAGCTCCTTGCCCTCCAGGTACTCCAGAGAAGCGCCGCCGCCGGTAGAGATGTGGGTCATCTTGTCGCCCAGGCCCATCTGCTGGACAGCTGCTGCGCTGTCGCCGCCGCCGATGACGGTGGTAGCGTCGCTCTCAGCCATAGCCTTGGCCACGGCCAGAGTGCCGGCAGCCAGAGTCGGGTTCTCAAAGACGCCCATGGGGCCGTTCCAGACGACGGTCTTGGAAGCCTTGACAGCGTCGGCGAAGAGCTTCATGGTCTCGGGGCCGATGTCGCAGCCTTCCTTGTCAGCCGGGATAGCGGTGACAGGGACGACGATGGTCTCGACAGGAGCGTCGATGGGGTCGGGGAAGTTCTCGACACAGGCGGTATCGACGGGCAGGAGCAGCTTGACGCCCTTCTCCTGAGCCTTTGCCATCATCTCCTTGCAGTAGTCCAGCTTGGAGTCATCGCACAGGCTCTTGCCGACCTCATAGCCCTGAGCCTTGATGAAGGTGTAGGCCATGCCGCCGCCGATGATGAGGGTATCGACCTTCTCCAGCAGGTTGGAGATGACATTCAGCTTGTCAGCGACCTTTGCGCCGCCCAGAATGGCGGTGAAGGGACGGACGGGATCGTTCACGGCATTGCCGAGGTACTTGATCTCCTTCTCCATCAGGTAGCCGACAGCGGTGTCCTTGATATAGTCGGTGACGCCTGCGGTGGAGCAGTGTGCGCGGTGGCAGCTGCCGAAGGCATCGTCAACGTATGCGTCTGCCAGAGAAGCCAGATCCTGAGAGAACTCGGGCAGATTCTTGGTCTCTTCCTTGCGGAAACGGGTGTTCTGCAGCAGGACGACATCGCCGTTGTTCATGGCAGCGACAGCAGCCTTTGCGTTCTCGCCCACGACGTTGTCGTCGTCAGCAAAGACAACGGTCTTGCCCAGCTTTGCGCTCAGGGCCACAGCAACGGGAGCGAGGCTGAACTTTGCCTCGGGGCCGTTCTTCGGCTTGCCCAGATGGCTGCACAGAATGACCTTCGCGCCGTCATTGACCAGCTTCTGGATGGTGGGCAGAGCCGCATTGATGCGGTTCTCGTTGGTGATGACGCCGTCCTTCATGGGGACGTTGAAATCACAGCGGACAAGGACCTTCTTGCCGCAGTAGTTCTGATCGTCGATCGTCTTTTTACCTAAACCCATAGTGATTATTCTCCTCTCAATTCATTCTTCGGAATCGAATTTCGCTCACTCTCGGGGTCTTAGCCCCTATGACACTATTATAAACAAAATATGTGTGTATTGCAAGGACGGGGGATGGATAATTTATTAACAAACTTTTCCCGTGATATTCGGGAATTGTGTCTATTTTGACAGTAGTCCGGCCCGGCTGCCAAAATGCCGCAGGCGGTCTCCCCTCCTGCGGCGCTTAAAACTATCCACTTTAATCCCGACGGAACAGGTCGCGGGTGTAGACTTTGTCCTGTACATCATCCAGACAGCTGTCGTAGCGGTTGGCGATGATGGCCTGGCTGCGCTTTTTGAAAACGTCCAGATCGTTCACCACTTCGCTGCCGAAAAAGGTAGTGCCATTCTCCAAAGTCGGCTCATAGATGATAACTGTCGCGCCCTTGGCCTTGATACGCTTCATGACGCCCTGAATGGAAGACTGACGGAAGTTGTCGGAGTTGGCCTTCATGGTCAGGCGGTAGACGCCGATGACACAAGGCTTCTCGTCCGCCGCGTTATACTCGTTCTCTTCCCCATAGCTGTAGTAGCCCGCCATCTGGAGCACCCGGTCTGCAATGAAATCTTTGCGGGTGCGGTTGGACTCCACGATGGCCTCGATGAGATTTTCCGGCACATCCTCGTAGTTGGCGAGGAGCTGCTTGGTATCTTTAGGCAGGCAGTAGCCGCCGTAACCAAAGCTGGGATTATTATAATGTGTGCCAATGCGGGGGTCGAGGCAGACGCCCTCGATGATATGCCGGGTATCAAGCCCCTTCATCTCGGCGTAGGTGTCCAGTTCATTGAAGAAGGAAACGCGGAGGGCAAGATAGGTGTTAGCGAACAGCTTGACCGCCTCGGCCTCGGTGAAGCCCATGAAGAGGGTGTCGATATTCTCTTTGACAGCACCTTCCTGTAACAAATAGGCAAAGGTGTGTGCCGCCTCCACGAGGCGCTCATCCTGCATATCCGTACCTACGATGATGCGGCTCGGGTAGAGATTATCGTATAGTGCCTTGGACTCCCGCAGGAACTCCGGGCTGAAGATGATATTCCTGCACTGATACTTTTCACGGACACTGGCCGTGAAGCCCACCGGGATGGTGGACTTGATGACCATGACAGCCTCGGGGTTCACCTTCATCACCAGCCGAATGACCGCCTCCACCGCCGAGGTATCGAAGAAATTCTTCCGGCTGTCGTAGTTGGTGGGGGCCGCGATGATCACAAAGTCAGCGTCCCGATAGGCCGTCTCCCCATCCAGCGTAGCCGTCAGGTCGAGATTTTTCTCGGCGAGGTATTTTTCGATGTAGTCGTCCTGAATGGGCGATTTTTTCTGGTTGATGAGCTCCACCTTTTCCGGCACGATGTCAACAGCCGTGACATGGTGGTGCTGGCTCAGCAGGACAGCAATGGACAGGCCGACGTAGCCCCCTGATGTCAAGATAGGGGCGAAAACTTTTAGCCTTGTAGGGCTTTACTCGCTATTCTATTTTCAATGGTAGCTTATCGAATCCAATCCATCAATTTTCTTACGCCGCTTATCACACTGGCATAATCAATTTCTGCTGCATACGAGTATTTCTTCTGATATGCTCTCCACAGCACTCGAAGCTGTTCATCTGCTTCAATAATTTTGATAATCTCCTCGGCCTGCTCCTGCAGATGATCCGTTCCTCTCTTTTTACAAGTTGCTGCAAAAGCATCCTTCAAAACAGCCTTATTGACTTTATCTTCGTATGTATCGAGCAGCATCCGTATATCGTAAAAATCTCTCATTCGGGTGTTTAAGATACCCCTCGCCAAAACCGTCTGCAACTTCTCGGCTAATATAGTTTCCAAATTATACGACCATAGACTGATAGAACGATCTTCCAGCAAGAGATCATAATTGAACTCGATTGCTCGTGGGGTAATCACGTCGCCCGTGGAAATGTCAATTTTCAAAGGCGTAATCAATCTTCCCACATTGGCGTTCATGGTAACGCGGATTCCCGGATACTCCATTTCATCCATGATATTGGAAACATCTTTAACCTCAAAAGAAACACCATCGTCAAGGTCAATATCTTTGACCTGATTGACAACTCGCAAGGCATCCTCCGCAGATAGATTTAGATTCTTCATGCTGGTGTCTATGTCCATCGTGGAACGGTGCGCAACACCAATCATTGCCGTAACCAGTATTCCGCCTTTGATAATGAAGTTATCCCGATATTCTGATTGTGCCAGTCTTTCCAGAAAACGCTCCATCATATAGATTCGCATGAGTGTCCTTGCGTCTGCATTGTTCTGTTTTGCAACGCTCTTGATACGCCCTTTTATCTGTTCAGGTGTAAATCCCATTTACAGTAGTACCTCCATATAATTTCGGATGATCTTATCCACTCGAAATAGCTTTGCATACTTCATCAGTTTATTAAGGTCCTTATCTTTTCTCCCGACATACGCTTTTAATACTGCATTGAAATCCTGTACTTCTATAGAACTTCTACTCCGCACCAAGTCGCAAATTGTCCGTTCCAAATCGTACATAGGAATTTCATTTCCCTGATTGCTTTTTACGATTTGCTTGCCAACGTCAAGAAGTTCCTTTTTTACTGTATAAACCTTATAGCCATCCTCTTTCAAGCGGTGAACATTATATCCACTATAAATCGTGAGTGTATGAACAAGCGGTTCCCGATCTGTCAGCCCATAATAATAGAACGCTTCATCATGAGAAAACACTCCCATCGGGCAGCGGCGGTGCAGCATTTCTAATTCGTCAATCCAAGTATCTTTTGCTGCGTATACGCCATGTCCGACTTGCTCGTATTCATTGGCCTTTACATATTTATAAAACTCAAATTTCGTTAAACCTACTTTTGTTGCAAGCTGCGGTGTTAAAATCTCATGTGTTTGAGCCAAATTGTTCATGTTCATCATAAGCGTCACCTCACCTTCGTGCTTATATTGTATTCCAAATAAGCACGAAAGTCAACGTAAACTTTCTTTTGTGCTTATTTCATTTGCAATATTAGCACGTTCGTCCGCCCAGCCTTACTTGATGCTCCCTATTCAACGTGCTATACTTAAATTGTAAAAATCAATCAAGGGAGTGCGTTTGTCATGAGCAAAAGACTTGTCACTTACTTCTCTGCCAGCGGCATCACCGCGAAAGTTGCCGAAAATCTGGCTGATGCTATCGGTGCAGACATTTTTGAGATTCAGCCGGAAGTTCCGTACACCAAGGCCGATCTGAACTGGATGGACAAGAAATCCCGCAGCACCATCGAAATGAGCGATCCTACCTCTCGCCCTGCCATCGCTGCCAAGCGTGATAACATGGACGAATACGACACCATCTTTGTCGGATTCCCTATCTGGTGGTATATTGCTCCGATAATCATCAATACATTTCTGGAAAGCTATGATTTGAAGGGTAAAACAATCATCCCCTTTGCCACATCTGGCGGCAGCGACATGGGTAAGACCAACGAAAAACTTGCGCCGAGCTGCCCCGGTGCAAAGCTGCTGCATGGTAAGGTATTCAATTCCTATTCCAGCAAAGCCGACTTGTCCGCATGGGTAGAAACCCTCAGCCTCTAATAGACAACATTCCTGTGGAATGAAATACCCGCCTGGTCGAGAAGATTTTCTTGAATCCTCTCACCCAGACGGGTATTCTTTTTCTTATACCACTTCTTCCATCCAATTATGCGCCATACTTTTCCAACGCTCTCCGAATCACATCCTCACAGTTGAACTCTATTTTCATCGTTTGGTCGTCATACAGATAAACCATGCTCACAAAAGCATCCACACATTCTTTTGTCAGCCCGCCGATGTACGTTTTCTCGCTGGCCTGTTTTGTCAGAGCGCGGATTTCTTCATCCAGTGCATCGGCACACTCCTGTTCTTCCTTTTCTGTCCGTATGCTATCCTGCAATGCAGCCAGTTTTTCCGAAAGGGTCTTTTTCTTTTCTATGTACACATCTCGCCGTAGCACACCGTCCGCATACGATTCATATAGTTTGATTTGTTCTACCCGAATGGCTTCTGCTTGCTTTTCCAAGTCCTCAATGTCCATGCAGCGCACCGTGACAGACTGCTTTTCCTGCATCCCCTGATTTACTACATCCAGCGCATAGAATACTGTTTTTATCGCACGAGCCACTTTTGCGTTCACCGAATGTTCTCTGTAATAGCCGCCGTAGCATTTAGAGAACTTTCCGGCTGACCGTTTATAGCCGCAATAGAAAACCATTTCCCCATATTGCCTTTCATGGCGAAGCTGCCGATTACAGTTTTCGCAGCAGATTTTTCCTTTTAACGCAAAATCATCGCCCACCTTATATTGAATTGGAGTTACGTTACGGATTGCTTTCTGTGCCTGATAGTATTCATCTCTTGTCACGATGGCCGCATGAGCGTTGACTTCCAGCTTTTCGCGGAGAGCTTGTTTGCGTACAAAAGTACCAATCGGGTATCCAGCATCTTTAGCATATCTGGCTACCAGCTCATATTCCAATTCTGTGAAACGGATGTAAACTCGTTTCCCCCTATGAAGCGATTTCTTTTTCTTTGGTCGAGCCATAGCATAATCCTCCTGCATTTTATAGTTGCAGAACAACTCCCGATAAGCCGTAGGCGTTCGGCTGCGAACACATTTATGTGGAGCCGGATAGCCAAAATCCAAGATTTTGTGCGTACCGTGGGAATGGGGAACGGAATCCCCATCAAGATTGCCAGCCGGGAAAAACCACGAAAGTGAGTTTTGAGCGGCTATGGGCGAATCTTGCGCTAAGAGAGAAAAAAGCCCCACGACTTGGAAAATCGAGAATTGTCCTTATACCTATAACATTCTGGAAGCACCTTTTGGCAACCACTTGAAAAAATATTTTTGTGAAATTTCAAAATTTGGTTGCCAAACACCCCTTTTAGAATGCTATAGGTGAAGGGAGGTATTTGATGTACCAGAAAATGACGCATACACTTGAGGATTTGAAGAAATTGGCAGCGATGGAACTTCGGGATGTGAACCGTGAAGAACTGGTGGACATCAACGATGTGGAAATCAAGAAAGACCTGTCGCAGCGAGAGCGGATGGTTGATTTTGTTTCACAGATCAAGAACCCTTACTGCTATCTTGACCGGGGAATGGTCGTAAAGATCAGTTTTGCCGGAGAGAACCGATTGGAGGACACGCTGAAAAAATGCGCAAGGACACACCGGAAATGAAAAAAGAAGAAAGCAGAAGAAAATTTGCACTTTAGCACATTAAAGCGTTGACATAAACCGTGAAATATGAGATAATGGCTTTGGGTCAAAACAGAATATGCTGATAAAGTCGATAATTTCTTGGTTTATTGTCTGAACGACAAATAGATTAGGAGGTTATCGGCTTTTTATGTTTTTTCAGGGAAATGAAAAATACAACTGCGCCACATATCTTCGTTTGTCGCGTTCGGATGGTGACCAGCAGGAGAGCAACAGCATAAAAAATCAGAGAGCGTTGCTGAACGATTACATGGGGAAGCACCCGGAATTGCACAAGTTCGATGAGTATGTGGACGATGGTTACAGCGGCACAAATTTTGAACGCCCGGATTTTAAGCGGATGATGCAGGACATTGAGAAAAGGAATGTCAACTGCATCATCGTCAAGGATTTATCTCGTTTCGGCAGAAACTACATTGAAACGGGTCGTTATCTGGAACGAATCTTTCCATTCATGGGTGTGCGCTTTATCGCCATCAACGATCATTATGACAGTGCAGAGGAAAACGATGATAAGGGCCGTATTCTAATTCCGTTCAACTATAATATCGTTGCCGATCTGGGAGAGATTCAGAATTTGACGGTGCAGGCCGCCGGCATCGGGAACAATCTCAACCAGATTGCCCGCTATTTCCACAGCGGTGGTCTGGCATCACGCGGAATGTTAGAAGAACTAAAAAGGTGCATTGCGGAAATCCGTGAACTGCGGCAGGAAATCGTTCAGCTTGGAGGTGTATACCGTGGCAATTCTAAAACACATCGCAAGTAAAAATGCCAATTACGGGAGTGCCATCGACTATCTGAAATACCAGCATGATGAATTTCATCTAGTTCCTATCCTTGATGAAAACGGGAATATGATGCTCCGGGATGAATTTTACCTTGAGGGATTGAACTGTGATCCCGAAACCTTTGACCTTGAATGCGAACTGTTGAACCAGGAGTATAACAAGAACAACACTTACGATGAAATCAAAAGCCACCATTACATCATCAGCCATGACCCCAGAGATAACGCCGACCACGATTTAACAGGAGAACGTGCACAGGCCATCGGGCTGGAATACGCAAAAGCTAATTTTCCGGGGCATCAGGCTTTGGTCTGCACCCATACAGATGGCAATAATGGAACAGGCAACATCCATACCCACATCATAATCAACAGCCTGCGCAAATCCGATATAGAGCCTCAGACCTACACCGAACGGCCAATCGACTGCAAGGCTGGATACAAGCACCACCTTACCAAAGACTATTTGAAGCACCTGCAAAAATCTTTGATGGATATTTGCCAGCGCGAAGGGCTGCATCAGGTCGATTTGCTCTCTCCTGCTGCGGATAAAATCACACAGCAGGAGTACCATGCGCAGCGGCGCGGGCAGTTGAATCTGGATATTGCAAACGGAATCTCGGAACTACATACTCCACACGTTCCATTTCCGGCTCACCGTTTTCGTTCAGTACAGCCAGACCCGTATCCTTGTCGATTTTCTCGCGTTCTTCCACTTCCTCGATGGGAGCCGGAGCAATGATCTGGATGCCCTTTTCGCCTTTTTTGACGTAGCGGTTGAACTTATTCTTCCATGCGTTAAACCCTGCCACCAGCGTGGCATCAGGCCGCTGCATAGCGATCAGCAGCGTATTGTTGAAGCTGTAATTGTGGAATTTTGCCATCGTGCGCAGATACGTCGTGTACATTTCCGATGTAAAAATGTCCTTTACACCCTGCTCCAGCCGTTCCGTGATTTCTTTCATCTGCTGTTTGCGGTCAACTGCCATGCAAGCCCTCCTTTTTCTTGACCCATCGTGTTTTCATCTGGCGCGGATATTGGTCAGCCTGTTTCGGTGCCTTCGCGCCGTTCCATTCCAAGCCTCCGGCTCTGCCCTCACAGGTATACCCGGCAGCTTTCAGGGATGCTCCATTCTCCGTATCCAGAATGTAGGTAACAACTCTGTTGTAACCCATTGCCCGTGCTGCACGGTACGCCGCCGCATACAGGATGCTGCAGGCGTTTGGTGTTCCATCTGTACACAGACGGTTGACTTCCAGCGTATAGCCATCGTCCAGCCGCCGCGCCACAGGTCTGCCGCAGATAGCAACGCCCACCAGCGCACCATTTTCCGATACGCCGATGGAAAACTTATGTCCTCGTGTCGGCTTATGGTGGCGGTGATACTGCTGTACAAATGCGTTTGCCGTTTTCAAATTGATCGGTGTTAATGTCAGCAAATGCCCTCCTTCAAAAAAAATGCCCCGCCAGACAAAACTGACGGGGCGGCTCTCATTTACAGTTCCATATCGTGACTTTTCCGCTTCTGGGATTTCTGCGGTTCTGCGCTGCGCTCTGCCTGTTTTGCATGAAGCTGCGCCAGCACAGAGGGTTTCCGCACATTGTCCGCAGTGCGCTCTGCAACGTGGCCTGCATAGTTCACAGGCTGGCGCGGCCTGTCTGCAACTTCGGTTTCGGCTGCATCCTCGTCCACTCCCAGCGCATCCTCACCGCCCTTTTCGTCCATGTTGAGCAGTGAATTCAGCTCTGCAAGTCTCGCGGATTTCTCTGCCAGTTCCGCTTCCTGCACAAAGGGTCGCTTGGCTTCTTCCTTTGCCTGCGCCAACTGCTGTTCCAAGGTTTCCAGTCTGCGTTCCACTTGCGGCAATGCTCTTTCGATGCCAGACAGTGCATTGGTAACACGCAGAATGTTGCCCTGCGGGTCTTTGCCGACTTCCATAGAGTAGTTCCATGCGCCCTTGATGGATAGCCGGAACACCTTATCGAAGCTGTCAAACCGGGAATGCAGTTCAAACGCACCGTAGCTGCCAATCCTTCCCTCGGTGCCAGCCGCTTTCAAAGCCTTGCAAGCCTCGATGATGGCCGCGCCCGCTTCCTTGCGTTCGCTGTACACCTTACCGCTGATCTCCATAGCGAAGTGGTCTTTATCCTGCGCCAGAAGCGGTTTTGCCGCTTCCATATCGTTTTTCAGGGCTTCGATCTGACCCTTTGCCGCAGTAATTTCTCGTGGATAGCGGCGCGCAATATCCGATTCCAAACTATAAACCTGACTGGTGTGATTGGCTTTTAGCAGCTTCAGCTTACTGACCTGAATATCCAAGTCCATCTTTTCCTTGATGTAGGGATTGCCCGTTGCCAGTGCCTTGATTTCGGCATAGGACAGTGCGGTATCGTCCACATCATCGCAGGCGACGGCGTAAGTTTACTGTAGGATTTGATTGTGTGAGAACCACCAATGATGCAGCAGAGTATCCGCATTTCGTCTACAAATATAGCCCTACGATACAGCACATGTCAAATCAGAGTGATTCCAGCATTGAACCAGGCAAACTTCTGCGCGATTTCGCTGACCTCATGATTCGCATGATCCACGTACTTCCCCCATTCACTGTACATCGTTTCTCCCAGCTTATGAGGATCGATGATGAATGTATCTTCAGCACCGGCAGCCTTAGGAAACTTCTGTGCCTTTACCAGCTCAAGCATATTCCCCTTGTTAAAATAATAAGCTCTTAAGTGAGCCATCTGATTTGCCCCGTCTCTGCACCATCCAAGTGGTCTGGAACTCATTCTATCTGACAGCACATGGCTCACATGTCCTTCTGCGCTGCATCCAATCAGATGGTCATCATGGCACAGTCTTGTTCTGGCAGGCATCCAGTTATGGAGAATGTAATTCGCACTTTCGGCGATACGTTCCTGTGCACTTGCCGATTCAGTCACGGACAGGATATGCTCTGTCTCATGTCCAAAGCCCTCCTGCGTACCTTTTTTGATCTGATGAACAAGTTCGCGTCTGGCATCACCGGCACTGTCCAGAAGACCACCCGTCATACGCAGTAGATACTTGTTCAGATGGAACTCATCCATCACTCTCGTGAGCCCGTGTAACCGCTTCTTTGCTCCCTGTATCCAGCTTCCGCTGTCTGCATTCAGGTATACTTTCTTTACCTTGGTGAGATCATAGGTTTCATCAAGATAATCGTATACTTCCTGCCAGAGCTTATCATTGTCTGCGCCATCATACACGCCGCAGAAATAGTGCGGGTTGATCAGTCTATGACGTTTACTTCCCGGTGCTTCTGGTTCGATTCCTTCGTACACATAAACCATCTTGGCGAGCACACAGTTGTCCTTACGATGCTGAGCATTCGTTCGGACATCACCTTTATGTTCATGAAACTGCAGCGCCACGTGGTCCTCATCTGCATCGATGTAAAGATACGGAATTTCTCGAAGCGTTTCAGGAGCCTTATGCACTTTTGTGAAATCGATTGTTCGGATCTTATCCATCACTGTTTCCTTGCTGACATCATCGAGAATGCTGACAGCCTCTCCACCCTTCCGATAGGTTGTCTGAACAGCCTCCGTAAGAAGCTGGGCCTCTGCATCCTCCGTGATGCGCTGGTGCTTTTCCAAACTGAGTTCCCGATCAAGGAGGTAGGATCTTTCTTTTGTCGTCTTGTTGATGAATAAGGTCTTACGATACTGGACGGTACCCAAAGAAGTGACCAGCTGCTTCGGATCCTTCCGGACAACACTCCATTTCTCAGATCGCTTCGGGCTTTTACGGATAGCCTCATCATAGTTCTCCAGTGTTTCAGCGATCACATCAAGCCCCAGATGGAGCACAACCTCTTTGATGGCATTAATGAAATTCGCCATATCTCTGGTACGGATGAATTCATCCTCTGCTTTTCTAAGATTTTTAATGCCTGCCGTTTCAAACTGCTGTATACTGTTAAACATAGAGAACGCCTTTCGTGATTGGTTTTGGTTTGGACGCTAAATACTTTATCACACCAAATGGTCGTTCTCTATTTTATTATCTAGGCTTTCCTACAAAAACTTTACGCTGGCCTGATAAATGCTTGTTTTCAATCGCCAATTTTATTTACAAACTATATCCTCTATCACGAATCACATCGACAACTTCGGAAACATATTTCTGACAAGTATCGTGATCAGGGGCTTCCACCATCACACGCACCACAGGCTCCGTGCCGGATTCACGAACCAGAATCCGGCCTGTATCCCCCAGTCCTTCGGCCACTTTCTTTACTGCTGTTTGCACAGCCTCATCGTTCTGTGCCGCTTTTTTATCCGTTACGCGAACATTCTCCAGCACCTGCGGATAAATTTTCAGCGCTGCTGCCAATTCGCTCATCGGCTTCTTCTTAGCCAGCATAACTTCCATCATTTTTAAACTCGTCAGGATACCATCACCCGTACTGGCGTACTTGGAGAAGATGATATGTCCACTCTGCTCGCCGCCGATACGACAGCCATTCTTGGCCATGTACTCATAAACATACTTATCGCCCACAGCGGTCTTAGCATAGCCGATACCTTGCTCATCGAAAGCCTTGTAGAGACCAAAGTTGGACATAACTGTGGTGACAACAGTATTATTTAACAGCTTACCACGTTCCTTCATGTAGCAACCGTAAATGTAAAGGATATGGTCGCCAGTGATAACATTGCCCTTTTCGTCCACACACAGGCAGCGGTCGGCATCACCATCGTAAGCAAAACCAACATCCAAGCCCTTCTCCACAACAAACTTCTGAAGGCCCTCGATATGGGTTGAACCTGCATTGTTATTGATGTTCAGACCATTCGGATTATTATTGATGACATAGGTATCTGCGCCAAGCGCATCGAACACGGACTTTGCGATATTCCAGGAGCTACCATTGGCGCAATCCAAGCCGACCTTGACACCCTTAAAGGAGTAGATGCCCATCGAGATCAGGTAGCCCATGTAGCGGTTGCGACCTGCCACATAGTCCACAGTGCAGCCGATGTGCTCACGATGAGCAAAGGGCAGCTCTGGCCAGTCCTTATCAAAGACATGGAGTTTGCCATCGATGTAGTCCTCCACCAGCAGCAGAGTTTCCTCAGGCATTTTCTCGCCGTAGCAGTCGATTAGCTTGATGCCATTGTCGTAGTACGGATTGTGACTGGCGGAGATCATAATGCCGCAATCAAAGTCATCCACGCGAGCGATGTACGCCACGGACGGGGTCGTGGTGACATGGAGTAGATAAGCATCTGCACCAGAAGCAGTCAACCCAGCCACAAGACTGTACTCGAACATGTACGAGCTGCGGCGGGTATCCTTACCAATAACAATACGAGCAGGGTCGGTGTCACCGTTGCGCTCACGGAGAGCATTATAATACCAGCCTAAAAAGCGACCAACCTTATAGGCGTGATCCGCTGTTAATGTAATTCCGGCTTCTCCACGGAAGCCGTCGGTTCCAAAGTATTTTGACATTGTTAGTTTTCCTTTACTTTTTTCTTTCCCACCATCCATGGAGCAAGTCTTACAACAACCTCATATGCCGTACTGCATATTGCCATCGTAATAGCTACCACTACCATGGCCAGTAGAAAATTTTCTCTCACTGCATCTGTACCCACATTCAACAGAATTGATACAATTTTTACTACGATTCGATACACAGGGCCGTGAATACAAAGAATAATTAGAGAAATCCGACCAAAGTATTGCAGGATTCTATTCTCGTTGATAAGTTGAGAAATCAGAATTACAGCAGCAACACCAATCAGGGCTGTTACAAACCACATGATTCCCATAGTTAAATGATAGCATGATAAGAAAAAGCTCAAAGCAAGCAGAACTATCGCTACTATTCCTGCTTCCACTTTTTTCCTTACCGCTTTCACGCTTTTTCCCGCTATGAACACACCCACAGCATAGAATCCTATGTACTTGAACACACGATCAATGCCCCAAATAAGTCCATGCATAGGAACCACAATAAAAGCTAAACTCATCAGAGCAGAAACAAGATAAGCCATTCTCCTTCCGCCTAGATTAACCAGTATATTAAAAATGATTACCGTCACAAAGAAACATGGTAAGAACCACAAATGGATGTTGAACTCCAAATTATCATAACAGCCAGAGAATAAACCGAACAAAGAATCCATAAAACTCATATCTGAATCCCGGAATCTTCTCTCAATCAATTGCCAGTAGATAAGAACCAGAAAACCGAATGAGAAATACGGAATAACGATGGTTTGGATTCTTCGCTTTATGTCTGCTAAAACTGTTTTTTCTTTATACACCCATCCTGCTGACAAGAAAAACAGCGGCATATGGAAGGAATACAACCAATTAAAGATGGTTTGATTGGAATAGATATGCCCTATAACAACAAGGATTATGCCTATCCCTTTTAACACGTCAAGCCATGATAAACGCTCTGCTCTGCTCTGCTCTGCTCTGCTCTGCTCTGCTCTGCTCTGCTCTGCTCTGCTCTGCTCTGCTCTGCTCTCAAGATTGTGTCATCTCCCAACTCTTTGTCAATATGAAAGTTTATCTTCTAATTCCAACTTTAGACAAAATAATCTTGATTTCATTTTTCAAATATTCTTTCGGTAGTATTTTCTTCATAGCAAAATCAAAACCCTTTTCTAAGTTTTCAAAGAAAAACATTCTTGATGATGGAATTCTCGATGGATATTCCAATTGATGATTTAATTGGATCGCTCTTGTAATATCCGCATCAAATAGTTCCACATTTGACTTTTTTAGTAATTCTTCTCCCTTTTTCGTTTGACAGAGAACTAAAGATATTCCCTTTTTCTTTTCCTCTTCAGACAATTCACTTCCCCATGAATCACCTAATGAAATATCTGAAACACGAGATTGCGACGCATAACGACAAGAATAACAATTCTCAGTATAATCAATACTTTTCAGGAAAGCATATGTATACATATCAACAATCCGCGGAAAACCATTATTTTCCCCTACTAATCTTAAGCCAAATGATGTTTTCTCACGGAAATTCAACCCTTCTAATTCTTCGATATCCACTGATTTTTCTTTTAAATACATCTTTAACAATTCAGGCGAAGGGGACCCATGGCATATTAAATCCACTGTATACAAATTATCTTGATTGCGTGAGAAATTTTTCAATGCAGCAACTTGACATGGCAATCCAACAAAAAGGACCTTTTTCCCTTCTTGTAGTTTCCTTTCAATATCTATATATATTGTTTTTGGATTACTTTTAACATATTTAGATCCTACAAATTGCTCAGCTCTTTGGGTCGAATTTGTCAATTCAAAAACGAATTCTCCCTTATTAAGCATACACGAAGCAACATATCCACCATTTTTAATAAATGAATATATAATTGATGAAGCAATTCCTCCTGAAGATGCATTACTTCTGATTTCAGGATTCAATGCCCATCCTTCTTTCCAAAAGATAGGGTTAACCTGCTCCACGCATTTTACATTAGGACAAATTTTTTCACACAACCCACAATTCACGCACTTTACTTCATCAATTACGGCATTATATGTCTTGTAATCATCTACAATAGTAATAGCACTCTTTTTGCACATATTTATGCAGGCCATACAACCAGCACACATATCCTTAGCGCACACGGTTTTCATGCAAAAGCACCTCCCGTGATAGGCACAAGAATATACGCTGGTTTCTTTATTATAACATTATTTCTTATACCCCCCCCACACACAGTTTTTGCAGCCTTCTTAGATCCTATAGCTTTTCTAATAGCCATGAGCCTTGGTGAAATAAAATAGCAACACCACATAATTTTTTTCTTAATACTTTTTTCCATTTTTAATGGCAAAAATATGTTTTTCCTAAGGTTAGAAACACACTCCTTATACGTTTCTTTATATTCTAAAATCATATTAGATCGAACAAGGCCATCAATTATACTTCTATTGAAACAATACCTGTGATATTCCCATGCTTTCTCAATATCAATGTTCTTTTTTATCCATGCTTCCTTTTGCAATTCTAAAGATTTGATTCCACACAAGTTACTCTTTAAATTGAATTTTCTCATCGCACTATCAGGATTAAAAGTTTGATGGTAAACTGCACTTTCACCAACTGCCACACTGTTTACATGTTGTAGAAACTCAACATTAAAAAGCATTCCTTCACCATACCATATTTTTTCATTAAATTTTATATAATTCTCTTCGAGCACACTCCTTCGATACATCTTATTCCAAACTGCTACAAAAAGATCTCCCAAATAAATCCACTCAATAGCTTTTTCCGCACTAATCACAGAAAAATTATTATTTGATATATCATTGCAACCTGAATAATTATTCTTATTCATCACAACATCGCAGCTTGATTTCTCTAGTAAATCAACAAAATATGTCACATAGTTAGCATCAACCCAATCATCTCCATCGACAAAGGTGATATACTCACCTGAAGCGACAGCCATTCCTGCATTTCTAGCACTAGAAACGCCATGATTCTCTTGATGTATTACCACTATTCGATTGTCTTCCTCTTTCAGTCTATCAATGATATAACCACTTTTATCAGGAGAACCATCGTCAACAAGAATTACTTCTATATTTCCATAATCTTGTTTTAATAATGATCTAACACACTTATCAATATACTTTTCAACATTATATACTGGAACAATAATGCTAACCAACTTCTGCATTAGCTCACCCGCTTCCTTTGAATTTTATTTAGAAAAAACTGTAACATCGGAATCCAAGTTTTGGAAAACACCGTAAATCCAATCAAAAGAATCACAAGTTGAAGAAGGAATCCTTTCATTCCATCTACAAACATTAAAATTGCAGACACAAGCATTAATAACGAACCTAAAATGAATTCCTTATACATAATATCATACTTAATATATTTTCTAGTGTGGAACACACGGAACATAAAAACAGCAATATAACTTATACATGTTGCTAATGCAGCACCATAGACTCCTATCACTGGAATCAAGATAAAATTCAATAGTATATTAAACACTGCGCCAAACGATCCAGAAAACAAATAGCCAAAACTATCCTTATGTACAGTATAACTTGTTGCCATGAATGTGCCCAATGTTAAATAAACACATCCAATAATCAAAAACGGAGTATACTTCCAAGCGTCATAATAACTATCCGCCACATAAACTCCCAAGAATGGTTTTGTTAATAGTAAAAGGCCAATTCCCATCATAAACGCAATTGCAGAAAGTGTTTTGAACATTTTATTGTTGTATTCAGTTTCATCACTCGTGCCTTCTTCACGAATCGCAGAATAACTCCATGCTTGATTAAATATTCCTGTCAGCGTTGATACAAGGGTTGGAAGTTTATAAGAAACAGCATAGATTCCGTTAGCCGCTGCACCAATCATGTAGGTCACCATAACCCTATCTGAAGAATTCATGATCCACCACATAAATGTGTTCGGGATAAGAACAACCGAATACCGAATCATCTCTTTGAGTTTGCAGCGATCTATGTTGTGAAAAGAGAACGCTTTATAGCCTTTTCCTGCAATAATGGCATAAATCGCAACTATAAAGTTTGCAATGATATATGCCAATAAATATCCACCTGTTTCCATTTTAAAGACAAGTAAAAATGTTATATTTAAAATCGCTATCATCAATGTCTGAAGGATATTTCCAAGTGAATACTTAAGTAACAATTCCTTTCCGCGTAAATCGCATAGAAACAGTTGACTAGCAGATAAAGAAATGACATAAAAATAAACATACATCGCATAGTCAGATACTTCTGTGATGCATCTGCATATTGGAATTAAAACCAGTCCAATTATCATCGCAATAAGTAGAACTATGCTTCCACACTGTGTGTTTTTTTCCTTATCTGCATCTTTGTCTAACCCGAACCGCATAACCGACTCAGCAATATTCAATGTAAGCATTGGCCCTGCAACTGTACTAATAGTAGTTATAAGATCCACCGTACCATACTGACTCGTTGTTAAAACATTAGTATACAATGGAATCAAGAAAAAAGAAATCATCCTAGAGCCAATATTGCCAAGTGTAAAAATCAATGTGTTTTTTAATAAGTATCTATTTCTTGACTCACTACCCATTTTAAATATTTTCCTTTAAATACAACGTTGTTTTTTTACGCTCTTGTTCAATTATTTGATTAGTTTTATAAAAATCAACTTCGGTATTATATAATCGCTCAATATCCTCTAGTTTTTCCACTTTTCTATCCAATTTATCAAGTTTATTAAGTAATGCTTCTAATTTATTGCGATTTGAATCTCTTACCAGTGTACAAAATTTTGTATTCATTTTAATAGAGAAGACTGTACCATGAAATGTATCCGTAATGACATAATCTGCATTTTTGAAATAGGAAAATACATACAACGGATTGCAAATTATATTTTTATCCGCAATATTTGAATAATGTCCAACACATATAATCCTCTTATTGTGCCTTTTTGCAAATTTTTTTATATAGTTTTCTTCTTCTCTGCTTAATCTGCCCGTGTATGCATATAAAATGATATAATCTCTTTCATAAGTCGTATACTCTGCAATTTCTTGTGTAAAATCATACATCAGAACTGGATCCATATGAATTTCCGGAGAGTAACCGAGCAATTGCCTAACAATATGAGCACTATTTTCATCACGCACAGAAATAGCTGCAAATCTTGACAGCATTGTTTTAATTTCGTGTGCAATTCCTGTATCTACCAAATCTTCATAACGTGTGCTTCCAAAAGAAGCCGCATATGAAACAATCTTGGAGTGTGCATATCCATCTCCAAATAACTGCTTAGAATATCCTACTGGATATGGTTGAAGGCAATTAAATACTTCATCACTTCCAATCACTAACGTGTCAACCTCACAGTCATAATTCAGTTTATCAACCCCAATATTCTTTAAATCCAGGATTAAATTTCTTTCTATTTCTTTGAAAAAGTTCTTTTTTTTCAGATAATTCCATGGGGTTCTGTTTTTCAGAATCTTATCCACTATGCTTTCAGCTTTAGACTGCGGTTTTTTTAATCTATTTGTAATATCAACACCAAATCTGTAATCTATAAATTCAACTTCTGATTTTGAAACCGACTCAATCATTTTTTTCAAACCATACGCTTGCAAAAAAGATCCATAATTAATAATCCTTTGCATAGACATAATACCGATTTTTTTATCCATTTACTCGTTTCTCCTCTATCTCATAAATATATACGGTACTGTTTGATGCGCACCAACAAATACAAAATAGTACCACCAATAAAACATATAATATCCTATGATTAACGGTCGAATAATTATTCCGCTTTTTCTTGGTTTTAATGCACTCATTGCCTGTGATATGACAAGCACCTCAAAAATCGCAAAGTATAAAGCAATTCTTCCACCATACCCGCTCACACTGGTAAACTGTGAAAACAAGACTGCATATACCTCCATAACCAAGAAAAATGAAATGTCTTCTCCATCTTTTCTCAAATATCTATAACTCCAGATGATCAATATTATTTGAGGAATACGGATTAAAAGCTGGTTTGGCATAAAAACCAATTTTCCTGTAACGTAGCTGACATATTCCCCAAATCCAACAGCCGACAAAGCAGACACAATCGCGGACATCATAATCATCACTACGAAACCAATCCCCATAGATATCAGCATTCTAGGAGTTTCATTTCTCTTACTAACATTGTTTCCTGTTATGCTCAAAGTTGTTCCTTTGACAATATAATCATACAGAAGATAAATCAGTAATATCAGCAATGAGCTTGTGTGGAATAAGAAAGCAATAATCACACAGATAAACGAATTTTTCTTTTCTGCATTTTTCCAATATTCAAATCCCAGGACTCCTAAAGACATAGCGATTGACTGACGCATCATATTCATCGAGGGATTATAAAATGCCATGCAAAAAACAAACATCGCCATCCCAAGGCTTGTGTTCTTATCTTTTCTAACGGCAACATATAGTGGCAGAATCACACATAATTCCAGTATAGTTTGAACGCAATATAATGAACCTGTAATTTTTGTTACAATCAAAACTAATAACGGAAACAATGGTTCCATATCCTTCACATAATCTGTTGTCCATGTGAAAGCATGGAAAGATGAGTTCAAATACTCACCAATGCTATGGCTTCTTTTCGCTGCCTCATAAACAGGCATTAAATAAACTCGTGTATCTGTTCCAACACCCACCGCTCTCATTCCTGCTAACAAACACAATGCCATAACTGATATGAATACAATCGGTTTCCTTTGTGTATATTTCACCCGATCAGAAAGCGCAAAAAGACCTATCGAAATCATAAATACAACAATATATGGTGTCATCTCTTTTTGCCTCCCCTCTTTACACCTTCCACTTCCTGTTTCTCGCAACGACAACCTTAAGTGCTATTCTATTTCCAAATAATGATATCGCAGCAAAAGCCCGTAATCTCTTTGGGGCATTACCATCTTTTAGCACATTTATTCGATGTGCTTTCAAGATGCTCTGAATACGCTTATTCCGGAATTCTAAAGGCTGTGGATTTCTTGCTGCAATATCATATATGACATTTATATATTGAGTCGATAATGCATTATCAAACTGCGTTTTTCCTTTTACCGCTCCGGCGATATCATCAACAGCATCTAAAGCTTCTAAATGCTTTTCCTTATAACCTGAGACAACTATACTTCCTTCATCCCGGTAATAGTAGAAATAGCCATCAAATTCTACATAAGTTACGCTCTTACTCTTCAAGATTGTTTTATAGATTGTAAAAAGATCTTCAGAGAATTTACCATATGGAAATTCCACACCCTTAAATAGGTTTCTCTTAAAAAGTTTACCACACGCAGATGTGCCAAATGGTATACCATATAGCATACTAATCAAAGCATCTTCGGATTTAAAATTAGACGTTTTCCAAGCTGTTGAAGTGTTTTTCTCATCTCGCTTACTCGTTCTCTTCATATTTGCAATAGCTATGTCGGATTTATTCTCTAACATAGCTTCAAAGAGAATTTCTATAAAGTCTTTTGAAATGTAATCATCACTGTCAACAAAAGTGATTAAATCCCCTGTCGCAACCTTCATACCTGCATTTCTGGCATCAGACAGACCACCATTTTTCTTGTGAACAACCTTAATCCTCGTATCCATTTTCTCATAATCATCACACATTTTCCCGCATGAATCCGGAGACTCATCGTCCACTAAAATTACCTCGATATTCTTATATGTTTGAAAAAGAATCGAATCAACACATTCATTCAGATAAGATTCAACATTATATATTGGTACAACAACACTAACCAGCGACGTCACATCTTTATTCTTCATATTTTCTGTCATTGCTTAATACTTCCTGATATATGTTCTTCATGGCGGCAATAGATTTAGATACATCAAATTCTTCTGCCTTTTTTTTGCAAGCAGCTGCCATCTGGTTCCTTGCTTCCGGAGTCAGGTTTACGATATTTTCAATAGCTTCTGCAAACTGATGTGCATCGTACGGATCACAAAGATATCCTGTTTTTCCCGGAATTACATATTCTCTTATCCCCTGCACATCAGATCCCACAACAGGTACACCTGATGCAAGTGCCTCCACTCCCGTCATTCCAAATCCTTCTCTTACGGATGGAATAACAGCAACATCCGCACATGCATTTATCTCTGGAATATCAAGTCTATGTCCTGCCAAGAAAATCCTGACTCCTAATCTGGAGGCTGTTTCTTTGAGTTCTTCCTCGATTGTTGAATTAACAACTGCTGTTCCGCAGATTACAAATATGTACTGTTCTTTTCTATCAAGCGTTCCTAAGGCTTCTATAATAATTTTCTGGTTTTTTCTCGATGACAATTCACCCACAGCTAAAACCATATGATCTTTTGAGTTTACGCCAAATGATGCTCTATACTCATCTCTGTTAATTCTTAAATTTGCAAACCTATGATTATCTAAGCCAACGCTCGGAATAACATAAACCTTGGGGCAATGCATTTTTTTTGCATTACCATAGTCCTCATGATTTATCGTAATAATAGCATCACAAAATCTTGACATTAGCTTTTCAGCTGTAAAATAAACAATCCAACTCTTTTTTGATGATTTGTCTGTGAATGCAAATCCATGTGTGGTATATATAACTGTTGTTCCAGCTTTTCTATATTTCCTTGCAGCCATTCTGGTTAAAATGCCAACAATAGGTGTATGACAATGAATCAAATCATACTTATTCGTTTTCAAAATAAGTTTTAATTGTTTATAAGCCTGAATATTTTGAGTTGACACCGGGCTTTTTGTATCAAATTCTACCTGATAATGTGCAATCCCCATTTCTTCCAGTTTAGGAATTTCAATCAGGTTAGGGCCTGCCGCAGAATTTTCATTCATTGCCACTGACACTTCATATCCCATTTCTTGAAGTGTCGCGATATCATTCCACAGAAAATGTAGAAAACCAGCAAGATTCACAACTATCAATGCTTTCTTTTTCATCCGTTCTCCTTATGCTGTTTCCCATTTATTAGTTCTTCGTAAATTTTGCAGAGTTTCTCTATATAGTTTTCCGCATCGCATCGCTTTTTTGCATACGCTACTATGCGCGCGCTCATATTTCTATACTCGGTTTCTGTCAAGTTTAAAGCTTTCTGAATAGCTATTGCAAAGCTATCAGGATTTCCCGGTTCTGCCAGATATCCAGTTTCACCATCTTGTACAATTTCAGAAAGACCTGCAATATCACTTGCAACAACAATCTTCCCTTTAGCCAAGGCCTGTAATGCAACAAATGCCCCATTTTCATACCATTCTGACGGTACAAGAACAACTTTGGCGCGTTCAATTATACGATCCATTTCTTCGCCGAAAATCGCACCGTTTACTTGAACGCGACCCTCAAGATTGTGTTCCTTAACAAAATTTTTTATTCTTTCTTCTTCCGATCCCTTACCAACCAGAACCAATTTTTCATCACAATGCATCTTGGCATATGCCTTTAAAATTGTCAAAACGCCTTTTTCTCTTGCATATCTTCCAAAATACAGAATATAATTGTCATGCTCATAATAGGCTTTATACTCCTGATTTATCGGCAAGAAATTATTCATCTTGATTATTGGTGAATGCGTAAAATGAGCTTTTTCCACTAAATTTTTATAAAAATTGCATTCCGCAATATATAAGTCAATTTTGTCATAATAATGTCCATATCTAAGAAATTGAGCTTCTGTATATGCCAATACACTCTTTGCAAGAGAGCCCTTCATGCACTTATTTTTCACACAATTCCAATATCCTTTTGTTGCACAATCACTGCATATAGTTCCATCTTGTCGCAGCATAGTATAACAAGGACATACTGCTGTCAATTCATGCAAGTGCATCACAACCGGAATGTTATATTTCTTCAAAACATCAACTACCGAAAATGTAATCTGGCGATGCAACAATCCAATATGGGCAATGTCTGGCTTTTCATCCCGAATTAGTTTTTCGATGTTATGTTTAGATTCAAAAGAATATATTAATTTAATTCCCATTTTGATTTTCTTAAATGTACTCAAATTGGGATCATTATAATCCACATTGGAAACAAAATATTTATCTTGCGCACACGGTATATTTCTTTCATCATACATTGAAAAGAAAATGACTTCATGCCCTGCTGCAGTTAACGCCTCTGCCAAATTATAATGGAACGTTTCTGTTCCACCCAACATATAATGAAACTTATGTATTAATAGTATTTTCATATTGTTATTCCTCTCTTTGGTGCAATTTTTCTTTTAACAGAGAAAAGGAATCATAATGTAGGTCTTTATCCGCAATAATTGGCATCTCATTTTCTTTTATGGGCCAATTTATCTTCAACTCTGTATCATTCCACGGTATTCCAATCTCATCATTCGGATGCCAATAGTCAGAAACTTTAAAACATACCACCGCAATATCAGAAATCACATAAAATCCATGTGCAAAGCCTTCTGGAATGTAAAATTGCTTTTTATTATCTGATGAGAGTTCAACACCATACCACTCTCCATATGTTGGAGAACCAATTCGCGTATCTACAGCAACATCATATATTACCCCTCTTACAACCCTAACCAATTTTCCTTGTGGGAATTTTTTTTGAACATGTAAGCCACGGAGAACACCCTTGCCACTCATCGATTGATTCTCCTGAACAAAAGTCATATCCAGACCGTCTTTCATCCATTCTTGCTTGTTATACGTTTCAAAAACCAAGTCTTCATCATGTCTATATATAGTTGGATTTATAATATATAATCCCTCTATTATTGTTTCTTCAATCGATAAATGTCGGCTCATACTCTCACCTAAATGCAACCAATCTTTTTGTCACTCTTTTATAAATTGTCAATCCCGTTACCAGTAAAGCTACCAACAATATATATGTCGCCATATATCTGACAATCGAATTTTCATTTTGTCCTGTAATACCGGTTTTCTCTATAATTCTAAATACAACCATGTGAGATAAATACATTTCCATGCTTAAATTACTAATATAATTTGTAAATTTATTATTCATTAGCCTGTTGTCATATCCTAAAGACAATCCCAACCATCCAGTATAAAGCAACAAAGTTTTAACAACCACAATATCGATAGAATCTATTGCATTAGGAGTACTGTAATAGCCTACCGTCAGAACCAGCACAGCACAAAGACTAATTCCTTTAAAGCGATTTACAAAGTTCTCAATTTCATCCTTATATAAATATACAATCCCACCTATGAGGAAAAACGGCAGGCAATACAAGAATGAATGACGCATCACAAAATCTTCTGTAACAAATCTGTCTGTCATAAAATAGCACTGGCACATATATGTAATCGCTAAAGAAATCACAAAGGACATAATTCCTCTTTTTTTGTTATAAAGAAGGAAAACAATTAACGGGAATATAATATAGAAGGCAAAAATAGCTCCCAGTGTCCATGCAACTCCAATTGTGCTTAGTGTATTGTTTGGTAAAAATCCAAACAACATTGTTATTTCCATAAATCCTTCACATAATGTTTCCGGGCTGAATTCAATAACCAGGTCCAAAAGAATCAGTATTGCGAAGAAGGGAACTGTTCTTCTATATCTTTTTGAATAGAATTTATTCAAATCACACGTTCCTGTTTTTAATTCACGATAATAACCGTTGCACATTCCAAAACCGCTGATCATCATAAATAGATACACCAGATAATCAAATGATGGTATAACTATATCTAGTCCCCCCCGTACTAAAACCGGTATTCGCTTTAATATGCCACGCTATAATTGCCAAACAACCAAACGTTCTGAGGGCATCAATATTCCCATATTTTTTTGTATCACTCATTGCCTATTTCCTCACAAATACATTTTCATACTGCCTGCAAATCTTATCCCATGTGTACTCTTCCGCCACACGCTTTTTGGCCCTGCGGCCCATCTCTGCGATTTCATCTACACTCATTTGGTCTGCCTTATTAATGAGCTTTGCAAGGCTGCCCGGCTTGCGGCTCCAATACAAAGCGCAATCCTCTGCCACTTCTTTGTTGAATCCAACATCAACCAATAAGTTCAAATCGGTACTTCCAAGGGCTTCAATCAGCGATGGGTTTGTACCGCCAACCGTGTGTCCGTGGAAATACGCATAGGCATTTTCTCGAATCTTCTTCAACAGTTCCTGATCATAAACGGTTCCGACAAACTTAATACGCTTGTCACCCTTGAAATGTAGCTTTTCCTCAAGTTCATTCAAAAACTTATCGTTCACATTGGTGATGATAGCAAAGTCTTTTTTGCTCCTACTCTTCATAAACTCTCGAATCATAACTTCAAAAGAGTTTTCTGGCACAAAGCGACCTACAACAAGATAATAGCCCTTTTTAGTCAATCCTTTTTCCTTATACCAGCTCACCAGTTTTTCATCATCGTCAGCCAGCTTACTAAGGGTAAGATCCGCACCGTACGCAATGAAGGTTGTTTTCGGACTACTTCCTTTGATGCCCTTACCGTCATAGCATTCATGGATGTACTTTTCGATATTCACAGAATCACAGATTGCAAGGTCGCAATACTTGACCATCATCTGCTCAGAAATCTTCCAATACTTCCGAATTGGTGCAGACCATTTAGCTCGCATCCACTCATGTCCATCTGGATTCAAGAACACAGTACCACCCAGTTTATGGATTTCTCTGTAAAAATGACCAGCAAAAGGCCCAATGCGGCAAGCCATGATGTAAACTATCGGATGAGGGATATGGTTTTTCTTGATATGTTCGCAACAAGCCTTTAGTGCAGCAACATCATAATAAATAGCCTGTGCAGAGCCAATCTGAGGAACATCTATTTTGAAGCAGTGGGCATTGTGAAATTCAAACTCGTGATCATTGATCTTTGTCACGCCCTCAAACTTGCTCTCATCCATGCAACCGTCACCGTTGGCTTTGCAGGCAACATGATATTTAATGTTTTCTTTATTCTGGTGATACTCCGTGAGCTTGTAGACAAAGGTCTCATACCCTCCGTAAGCCCCCAATGACTTCGCGCCCACAAGATATACATGCTGTATTTCTTTCTTTGAATCCATTACTCTATTCCATCCTCACATTTTTATCGCTAATGTTGCACCCATTCCCTTATGGACAAAACAAACCTACGGCGGGTCGCACAAAGACAATCCACCGTAGGCTTGAACTCTCCTTCAATCTTTATTTGTTGCTCCTTTTTGTGGGTCAAAACAGAGCTTTCCAAAAAGCCTCCTACATATAACCCCGGATTTTCCGCATCTTGCAGTTTTTCAACAAATAAAACATTTGAAGGACAACTCAAGCAGTCAAAACCCTTTAGTTATCGTAGGTTTTCTTGGTTGACCCTATTATATCTCTAGCCCCAGTTCCGGCTACAGCAATTTTCAAATCCTTAAAATCTCTCATGATTACTTTCTCCTCTCTCTTTGCGTTTTTATTTTGAAAACACAC
>NZ_JBBNIH010000161.1:0-53739 GCF_040094125.1 Faecalibacterium longum | reverse complement strand
AGTTCGTGCCTCCCGCGCCTCGAAAGTAGCGGGCACTTTTCTGGTTCTCTTTTGGTGCGCAAAAGAGAACTTAACCCTGCGTAAAATTGATTTTTATTTCCCCACGCAGAATCTCTCAAACACCTCATTGATGACCGCCTCCGAGGCGTTCTCTCCTGTCAGCTCGCAAAGTGCATCCAGCGCGTCGTCCACGCAGACTGACACAGCGTCCAGCCCGAGCCCCTGCGCGGCGTCCAGCGCTCCGGCTACGGCATCCCGAGCGCGGGTGGCAGCGGAAAGCTGCCGCTGTCCCGAGAGGCTGGCGGCATGGGGGTCGATTTGGTTGGTCCCCAGCAGGCGGGCTACCGCCGCCGCGATGACCTTCCGCGCCCCCTCTTCCTGACAGCAGACCGGCAGCACCATCGCAAAATAGGGTGCGATGAGCTCTGCGTCAAACCGGGTGGGCTTGTCCTCTTTATTGACCAGCGCGATGGCCGGACGACCCGCGCAGCGCTGAGCCAGCTCCAGGTCCTCCCGGGTCGGGCGCTCCGAGCCGTCGAAGACGGCGAGGATAAGCCCCGCCTCGTCCAGCTTCTTCCAGCTGCGGCGGATACCTTCGGCTTCTATCTCGTCTTCCGTCTGACGCAGACCGGCGGTATCGAAGAGATTCAGCCGGACGTCGCCCAGCTGAACAGCCTGCTCTACCACGTCGCGAGTGGTTCCGGCCACCGGCGTGACAATGGCCCGGTCGAATCCGGCCAGCAGATTGAGCAGGGTGGATTTGCCCGCATTGGGCTTGCCCACGATGGCACAGTCCACGCCCTCGCGGAGGACAGCGCCCGCATCGTAGCTCTGGATGAGGGCGTCCAGCTCCTGCTCTACCCCGCCTAAGACCTCGCACAAGTGGCTCTGGCTCAGTTCCGGGACATCTTCCTCAGGGAAATCCACCCAGGCGGCCAGATGGGCCTGCAAAGCCGTCAGAGCATCTTTCTGGGCCGCTATCTTCCGGGCCAGCGCACCGTTCAGGGAGGCATTTGCCAGCGCGGCCCCCTGTCGGCCATCGGCGGAGATGATGTCCATGACAGCTTCGGCCTGGGTCAGACTGAGCTTGCCGTTCAGGAAAGCGCGGCGGGTGTACTCGCCGGGAGCGGCAGGCGATGCGCCCGCCGCAATGCAGGCTTCCACCAGCCGCCGGGCGACTGCACTGCCGCCGTGGCAGGAAAGCTCCACCACATCCTCGCCGGTGTAGCTGTGGGGCGCGTGGAAAAACAGCGCCACGCCCTCATCGAAAGCCTCTTCCCCCTCCACGAACGCACCGAACATGGCCGTATAGCCTTTGGCGTCCGCGACTTTTTTGGCTGGGTTGGCCGGACGGAACACCTTCGCTGCCACTTCATAGCTTTCCGGGCCGGACAGCCGCACGATGGCGATGCCGCCCGCACCCGGAGCGGTAGCAATGGCCGCAATGGTCGAATGCTGCATCTTCTCCCCTCCTTATGCGCAGATGAATACAGTATATTCTACCACGAACCGCCAAAAAAAGAAATATGCTGCGCAAAAAAGCGGCACACCGCCGGGGAGTCCGGCAGCGTACCGCTTTTGCATTTTATTCTCGGGTCTTCCCGGCAAGGCGATAGTGCTCTTCCTTTGCCAGATACATCCGTGTTTCGGCCGATTTGACGAGGACTTCCATGTCGATGCCGCCCGCGCTGTGAGTCGCTGTACCCACGGCCACCGAGTAACCGGCCTCGTCCACCTCCTGCACCAGCTTGTGGATGAGCGCGCGCATCTCTTCGGCGCTCTTGTCCATCGCAAAGGCCACGAACTCATCGCCGCCCACACGGTAGCTGTACTCTTCGCCGAAGATGTCCCGCACCTTGGCTGCCACGGTCTTGAGCATCTCGTCGCCTGCCGCGTGGCCCCGGGTGTTGTTCAGCTCATGCAGGCCGTTCACGTCCAGATAAACACAGCTCAGCGTGCTGCTGCAGTGCATCGGGTAGTCGTGCATCTGGCTCTCGTAGGCGTTGCGGTTTTTCAGGCCGACGTTCAAGTCCGTCTCCGCGATGCCCAGCAGCTTGTGCCGGATGGAAAAATTTTCGTGCATCGAAAGCATGATGAAGGTGGATATGATGCAGGACACCGCACCAAACACCATGCCGTCCAGAATATCAACTGGGAGCGTCTCTTTACTCTTGAACAAAAAGCAGGTCAGGATGAAAATACCATCGAAAAAGACGACATTCAAGATATGCTGGATGGGCCGCATGACGAAGAGCAGCGGCACTGCCAGCAAAAACGCAATAAAGCTTACCGTAGGAGTATCGGGAGAAGGATGGATGCCCAGATAGATACCCAGCACATAGAGCAAAGCCTCAAAGGCGTACATCAGCCAGGTCAGCAGCAGGCCGTTTTTTCCCGGGAATGTCCGGTTGACCGCCTGCAGGCCCATGCACACGGCCAGCGCTATCATATAGGCCGGCATATTGGGCCGCAAAAATTCCAGAGCCCCAGACAGTATCCATAAAACTGTAAGAAACGCACAGGCTATCCCCAGGTAGGCCGTCACACGTTGGCGGTTGGAGCGCTGTATATCCGGCAGACAGGCTTTGTACTCCTCCCGTGACATCTCCGCATACAGCAGCTTTCGCAATGCTTCCATAGCCATCCTCTTTTCAAACCGCATTCGTCCCCGCACTGCACGAGGGCGCACTTTCCCCTTTATTCTGCGGGTTTTTCTTATTTTATCATGAAGCTCCCAAAAAGAAAACATCCAGCGCATCCCAGCGTTTATTTTCTATGATATGCTAAAAAGCGGTAATTAAATTTAGCTATATTACCCATTGATCCTTCACTTTATTGTGCAGCAAAAAAGGGTGTGCAGCCCCTGAAAGACTGCACACCCCGTTGCGTATGAAAGAAAAATCAGAATGCGGCAATATCGGCCGTGGTGATGGCCTTGCCGGGCAGGGTGCGGCTGTCGGCATTCTCCGACAGGGCCAGCTTGCCCTCGCGCAGCAGCTTGACGGCCTTCTCGTGATCAGCAGCGTTCCAGTTGTCGCCCACGAGCTTCCAGTTGTTGTCCACGTGCGGCTCGATGGTGCCGCCCTTGACGGTGCGGATGTACTCGCCCAGCAGTTCGCGGATGCCGCCCACATCGCCGCGCACGTCGATCTCCAGCAGCTTGGGCAGCTCGTCACCCTCCTTGAAGATGTCAGCATAAGTCAGCAGCTGGGTGGTGGCACGGTAGTTGTTGACGGCCACCACGAAGCTGTCATCGTCCTCCACCGGACGGCCATCCATCCAGGTCAGGTTCTGGATGCGGTTGCCGGGCTGCTTGGAGATGTCGAGGTCATACTTGACGCCTGCAAAGGCATCGTACAGGTAGTAGCGGACGGAAGAGTCGAATGCGATGGTCACATCGCCCGGCTCCCAGGTCTTGAAGAAGGCAGCAGACCACTCCATGAACTGACGCAGCTGCCAGCCGTTCATCTGCAGCTTGTACAGGGTGTTCTGGTAGGTGTAGATGCTTGCCATGTCGCACTTGCGGATGGTACCCTCGCGCATCTGGGAAGTCATGGAGGTCAGAGCCGTTGCGGCCACCTGAGCGTCGGTGTAGTACATCTGTACCTCGTTGATGAAGTCCAGCAGAGCGGTATCCTGCACCATGGCCTGCGGCAGGCAGTCGATCTCGTTTTCGGGGGCCAGATCACCGCCGACCAGCTGGCCGATGGGGGTCACGGCGTCGTCCTTAGCGCGCTGGTCGTACTCTGCCAGCAGAGCGGTCAGCTCGGGGTCGGGAGCGTAGTCCTTGATGGTCAGGTTCTCAGAGGTACGGTCCTTCACCTTCCACTTGCCGTTCAGGCCGCGCTCCAGATAGACGTGGATGTCGGAGACAGTGGCGCCTGCATTCTTGTTCTCGACCACCAGCACGCCGTTGATCATCTTGTTGGGGATGCTCTTGTGGCCGTGAGCGGCGACGATGACATCGAACTCAGGGCAGGCATTTGCCAGGTCGGTGACGCCGGAGCCATAGACGCCATACTCATTGTCAACATCCATATGCATAACGCCGATGATGACATCCACATCGTTCTTGATCTTATCAATGATCTTGCGGCTCTCGTCCACCGGGTTGGTAACAGTCCAGCCCTCGAGGTTCTTGGCGTCCCAGCGGGTGATGTTGGGAGTGACCATACCGATGACGCCGATCTTGACGCCGCCCTTGTTGATGATGGTGTAGCCGTCAGCCAGAGGCTTGCCTTCGGGGCTGTAGACGTTGCCTGTCAGCACCTTGGCCTTCTGCTGGGAGAGCACCTTTTCCAGCGTGGCCATGCCATAGTTGTACTCATGGTTGCCGGTGACGTAGACATCGTAGCCGATGGCGTTCTGAGCAGCGATCATGGGGTGGACATCGTCGTTCAGGAACAGCTCAGCGGAGTTTGCCTGAATGGTGTCGCCTGCATCCACGACCAGCGTGGTCTTGGTGCGGTTCTCCTTGATGGCAGTTGCCTGCTGGGCCACGCTGCCGGAGGCGTCGGCCTTGTTGGCGGCGTAATCCCAGGGGTCAAACTTACCGTGGGTATCGCTGGTGGCAAGGATCTGCAGGTCCATGCTCCACAGGTCTTTGATGCCGGCAGCGGAAGCAGCCGGGACCAGACCGCCCATTGCGGCGGTGGTAGCCGATGCACCGGCCACGCGCAGGAAATTACGGCGGGAAATCTTATTCTGTTCCATAATAATTCCTCTCTTTTTTGCTTGGTATACACTCCGAAGCATTTGTAGCTCTAGTATAAGGCTTGCCGACATTGTTTTACAATGTGCAAGTAGGAGAAAAATTTCTTCCGGAATTGGGCATATTCTCCAATTTTCCGATAAGAACGACTTTTCTTCCTAAATTATTTTTTCAGATTCGCTTTTCATCGTAAACCATCTTCATGCAAAAGATGTGTAAATTTATAGTGTTCCTCGCACAAAAAAGACCCTCCCCTGCACGGCTTCCGCCATGCGGGAGAGGGTCTTATCATTCAGCTTTTACAGCTCGATCTTGCCGAAGCTCAGATCCGCGAAGTCATCCACACGCTCGGTGCGCTTGGGTGCCACAGGAGCAGCATTCTCGGCATCGCGCGGGGTGTAGGTGCGCTCAGGCACATTGGAGCGGTAGCCGCCACGGCCGCCGCCATTGCGCGGGCCACGGCCATTCCGGTCACCACGGCGCTCGCCGCCGCGATGATAGCCGCCGCTGCGGCCATTGCCGTTGCGGTCATGACCGCCGCGGGGTCCGCGGGGACGTGCATTTGCGCTCTCAGCCACAGCGTTGGGGTCGGTGGAGTAGATGACCACACGGCGGTCACGGCCCTCGCCCTTGCTCTCGCTGCGGACGCCCTCCATCTTGCCGATGGCAGAGTGGATGATGCGGCGCTCGTAGGGGTTCATGGGCTCCATGGCAAAGCTGCGGCCAGTGCGGCGCACCTTGGCACCGATGCGCTGCGCCAGTGCGGTCAGGTCGCTCTCGCGCTTGTCGCGGTAGCCGGCCACGTCGAGGCCCAGCTTGATGTAGTCGCCCTCGAGGCGGTTTGCCACGAGGCTTGCCAGATAGGACAGGCTCTCCATCGTCTCGCCGCGGCGGCCGATGAGGGCGCCCATCTTCTCGCCGTCCAGACGGATGATGGTAGCCTCACCCTTCTGCACAGCGCTGAACTTGACGTCCTGTACGCCCATCTTCTCGATGACATCCTTCAGGTAGTCCACAGCGGCCTTGACCTTGGCGTTCTCCTCGATGTTGATGGGGACTTCCACCTCTTCGCCCTCTGCGGCGGGAGCAGCCTGCTCTTCGGCAGGGGCAGCTTCCTCAGCGGGAGCAGCAGGCTCTTCCACAGCAGCGGGAGCTTCAGGGGCAGTCTCTTCGACGACAGGCTCAGCCGCCACAGGAGCAGCCTTCTCCTCCACAACGGGAGTGGACTCCTCAACGGGGGCAGCAGGAGCTGCCACAGGCTCGTCCGGCAGCTCGACGCTGACGCGGACCTTGGCGGGAGTGAGCTTCAGGCCCAGAAAACCGGTCTTCTGGGGCATTTCCAGCACTTCGTAGCTAACGTTGATGTCGTCCTTTTCCACGCCCAGCAGAGCGCAGGCGTTGGTGCGTGCTTCATCGACCGTCTTGCCGGTCGCTTCCTGCGTACGGATCATAACCGTCAATCCTCCTTTTTGTTCTGCAGCTCGCTCAGCGGGACAGTGCGCTCGTCCTTGTAGCGCTCAGCATCCTGCTGGCGGGCATACTCGAGGCGGCGCTTGTTCATCTCGCTGGCGGAGATGTTCTTTTCCACGACCTCACCGGTCTTCTCGTCCTGAACCTTGATGGTGGTGCTCTTCACGCCGCGCTTCTCTTCCTTCTTGCGGGAAGCGATCTCGGCCTTGACCTGCTCCTTCATCTTCTCGGGGTCATAGATCTTGCGCATGACCTGGGTCTGGACGGTCATCACGATGTTGGAAATGACGTAGTACAGAGAGAATGCGCAGGGAACGGTAAAGCAGAAGAAGACGTACATCAAAGGCATCATATACATGGTCAGCTTCATGCTGCCCTGCATCTCCTGGCCGGAGGCCTTCATGCTGATGTGGGTGGAGATGAACATGGTGACGACAGCCAGGATGGGGAAGATCAGCAGGGGCAGGTTGTCTGCTGCCAGGCTGTACTGCGGCACACGGGTCAGGTCGATGCCGAAGAAGTCCATGTGCTGGCCGAACTCAGTGATGGTGTTCAGCTGGTCTGCGGTGAACACAGAGGTGACGGTGGACTCACCGGCCAGCACCTGTGCGATGATATTGGTGTCGCGGGTCACCTGAGTGAAGCTGATGCCCAGAGCGGTCATGGCATCGCCTGCGGCGGTGATGGCGTCGGCGCCGATGTGGAAGATGCGCTGCAACGGGCGGTACACGACCTCGATGACGCCGAACATGACGAGGAAGTTGACCAGCATGGGCATACAGCCGGCGGTGGGCTTATAGCCGTACTCCTGCTGGAGCTTGAGCAGCTCTTCCTGCTGCTTTTCGGGCTTGTCCTTGTACTTTTTCTGGATGTCGGCGATCATCGGCTGGAAAGCGGACATCTTGGCCATGCTCTTCTGCTGGTTGAGCTGCAGAGGGATGCTGAGCAGGCGGATGACGATGGTGAAGATGATGATGTCCCAGCCGTAGTTCGGGATGAGGTTGTAGATCCACTCCATCACATAGCCGAGAGGTACACCGAGGATGTACAAAATATTCATGTCTCTGTCCATTCTGCCCCGCCTGTGGTGCGGGACGGTTATTTTTATCGTAGGACACGCCGCCCACAGTTCAGCACGTCACAAGAAGCAATTATAATAGCTTTTCCTCTCAGCCTCCCCTCGCTAGGGGAGGTGGCACGGCGAAGCCGTGACGGAGAGGTTTTCCTCCCCTCTGCCGCCCTTTTTCAAAGGGCATTGACGGAGAGGTCTTCCCCGCTTCAGCGCTCTTCCAAAGAGCATCGACGAAGAGATTTTCCACTTATTTTTCGTGTCTGGTGGAAAACAGAGCCGAGGCCGAGAGATGCCGGGCCGGATTTTTCCAGCGGCCCTTTTCCGGTACGGGGTCGTAGCCCCAGCGGCCCAGCGGATTGCACCGGGCGATGCGCCACGCCGTCAGCAGCAGCCCTTTGACGCAGCCGTGGGTGCGGATGGCCTCGATGCCGTACTGGCTGCAGGAGGGCGAAAAGCGGCAGTTCCGCCCCAGCCCCGGGCTGATGAACTTCTGGTAGAGCCGGATGAGCCCGCAGAGGGCTTTCTGAAAGATGCTCACGCCTCGGGCTTCCGGACCGGCGGCAGGGTGGCTGGGGGCTTTGCGCCCGGCTGCTTTGCCTTATCCGGCAGGCCGGCCTGGGCAAAGAGCTTTGCCACGATGGCGCTGAGCTGCCAGCTCTTGAGCCGGGGGGTCATGCCCCGGGCCACGAAAACGAGGTCGTAGCCGCCGATGTTGTAGTCGAGATGCTCGTCGATGGCGGCCTTCATAACGCGGCGGGCGCGGTTGCGCTGCACGGCGTGGCCGATCTTTTTGGTGGCCGTCAGGCCCACCCGGGTGCGCTTGCTCCGCGTTTTGAGCACGTAGAGCACCAGCGCCTGGTTGACATAGGACTTGCCGCGGGCATACACACGGCCAAACTCGCCGTTGCGGCGGATGGGACGATAGCGCATCCTGTGCGCCTCCCTTCAGGTGATGTGGGAGCACCGCCCGGAAAAAAGCAATGCTCAGTGTTCAGTATAGCAAAAAAACGCCGACATGAAAAGCTCATCCGGGCGTTTTCTCTGCCAAATCTTTGACAGTTTTTTTAGGCAATGCGACTATTCACCGCAGCTTTCCGGCCTTTTTTCCCGAATGCCGGGTAAAAAAATAAGACCGCCAATCCAATATCAGCGGCCTTTTTGCGCATATTCCATTCTGCGCCGGACCTGATGCATACTGCTCAGGATCAGACGGTCAGGCTCTTGCGGCCCTTAGCACGGCGTGCGTTGATGACCTTGCGGCCGTTCTTGGTGCTCATGCGGGTCAGGAAGCCATGAACTTCCTTGCGCTGACGCTTCTTGGGCTGAAAAGTTCTCTTCATGGTGTATTTCCTCCGTAAAAACTCGTCCCCGGTATGGGGTCTATTCTGGTCCCAAAATGGGGACAGGCTTGCAATTCAACAGTATATCGCACACTATGGCCTTCTGTCAAGCATTTTTTTCGCTTTCCTTCAAACTTTTTTGAAAAACCTCTGTGGAGAAACTTTCAACTTTTTCACCCATTTCCCGTGGAAAACTTTTTATCCACAATATCTTGTGGCTTTTCTCCGCCTTGGACACAAGGCCGTTTCCCAGACGCAGGTATGTCTTTTTTATGTATTATAAATTACCTTATATAATATAGACGCAGGGGGATTTTTGTGGTATACTAACCTGGTATCAGCAGCATTGTTGAAAACTTCAATGGAGTGGATGTACTATGGATTCTTTCAAGGACGTTTTAGAGGCTGCCCAGAGCTACTGCAAGGCGCAGATGGCGGAGCCGACGTATAATCTCTATATCGACGGGTTGGAGCCTATCAGCTTTGAGGACTCCAGCCATATCACCCTCTCGGTGCGCAACGACTTCATCTGCAAGATCGTGACGGACCGTTATCTCGGCCTGCTCAAAGAGGCCTTCAAAACAGTGCTGGGCTTTGACGTGGACATCACCCTCGTCGTCCCCAGCACACCGCCCCACGAAGTGGTGCTGGCCCAGCAGTACGAGGCGAACCCCGCCTCCCCGCAGGGCAACTATGAATTCACCTTCGAGAACTTCATCAAAGGCCCATCCAACCAGTTTGCGTTTGCTGCGGCGCAGGCTGTTGCGGCCAACCCTTCCGGTGCTTACAACCCGTTGTTCATCTACGGCGGCTCGGGCCTCGGCAAGACCCATCTGCTGACGGCCATCCAGACCGAGATCAAGCGCACCCACCCCGACTTCGTCATCATGTATGTCACCTGTGAGCAGTTCACCAACGAGCTGATCGCGGCCATCCGCGCCGGCAGCACCGAGGACTTCCGGATGAAGTACCGCGTGGCCGACCTGCTGCTGGTGGACGACATCCAGTTCATCGCGGGCAAGGAGTCCACCCAGGAAGAATTCTTCCATACCTTCAACTCCCTCCACGATGCCCACAAGCAGATCGTCATCGCGTCCGACCGCCCGGCCAAGGAGATCAAGAGCCTGGAAGAGCGTCTGCGCACCCGCTTCGAATGGGGCCTGACCGCCGACGTCCAGCCGCCGGATTTCGAGACCCGCGTGGCCATCGTCAAGCGCAAGGCAGAGCTTCTCCACCTCGACCTGCCCGAGGACGTGGCCGAGTTCATCGCCAACCATCTGAAAAATAACATCCGCCAGCTGGAAGGCGCGGTCAAAAAGCTCAACGCCTACTATATGCTCGAGGGCATCCAGCCGGTCATCAGCGTGGCACAGAATGCCATCAAGGACATCCTCAACGAGACCCAGCCCGTGCCTGTCACCATCGAGAAGATCGTGGGCGAGGTATCCCGCACCTTCAACGTCTCCCCTGCCGACATCCGCGGCACCAAGCGGAACGCCAATGTGGCCTCCGCCCGCCGCGTGGCTATCTATATCCTGCGCGAGGTCACCGGCATGAGCATGGAGGAGATCGGCCGGGAGTTCTCGGGCCGTGACCATTCCACCATCGTCTACTCCCTCAAGACCATGGAGCGGGACATGAAGAATGACCAGCACCTGCGGGAGACGGTGAGCGACATCATCAAGAATGTGAAGGCTTAACACACCAGAGCAGGCTTAAAAGTCATACTCATTCAGGGGTCAAACCCCAAAATATGGGGAGAAAGAGGAACAAAAAGGGGAAAATAGACCTAGATATTGTGGTGAAAGGCCGAAACTTTCCACTCTTTCCACATGGTTTTCAACATTCAACTTTCGTTTTTCACAGCGGATGTGGAAAGAACCACCGCTCTCCCCGATTCAACATTCCATTCACAGTTCCTCAACATCTCCGTGGAAAACCAAATCCCCGCATCCCGGCAAGGGTTTGCAGAGTTTTCCACATCTTCCCCACCCCCTACTACGATTACTACAACAAGTTCAATAAAGAAAACAGGTTTTTGCATCGGATCCCATGAGGAACGACAGCAAAACAGACGCAAAAAAGGAGAGAAGAAGATTTGAACATCATCTGCGACAAAACTCTTCTGAGTGCAGCCATTGACGGCGTATCCAAAGCAGTCACTCTGCGCTCTACCATCCCGGTACTGGAGGGCATTTTACTAAAGGCAGAAGGCTTCCAGCTGACCCTTACCGGCTACGACCTCGAAATGGGCATCGTGACCACCATCGAAGCCAATGTCAAAGAACCCGGTGAGATCGTGCTGAATGCCAAGCTCCTCAGCAGCATGATCAGCCGGATGCCGGCAGGCCAGATCACGATTCAGTCTGCCGATAATGGCAAAACCACCATCCAGAGCGGCGTGGCGCAGTTCGAGATCCAGTCCATGTCGGCCACCGATTTCCCCGAGCTGCCCAACACCGGCGCCGAGGAGACCCTGACCATCAAGACCGGCGTGCTCCGCGATATGATCGACCGCACCCTCTACGCTGTCAGCCAGGATGAAAAAAAACCTGCGCATACCGGTGAACTTTTTGAGATAGAGCCGGATAAAATGACCATCGTTGCCCTGGACGGCTACCGTCTGGCCATCGTGGAGCGGCCCGTCACTGCAGTCAAGGACATCCGCATCATCGTCCCCAGCAAGACCATGACCGAAGTGTCTCATCTGCTGCCCAACGACGACGAAGAGCCGGTCCACATCTGTGCCAACCGCCGCTACGTCGTGTTCATGACCGCTGGCTACACCATCATGAGCCGCCTCATTGAGGGCGAGTTCCTCAACTATCACAATGTCATTCCGGCAGGCAGCCGCACCCGGGTGACCATCGACACCAAGGAGTTCATCGAGACCATCGAGCGCGCTTCTCTGATTATTACAGAGCGTTTAAAAAATCCCCTCCGCATCACTTTTACAGAGGGTAAAGTCGTCGTCCGCTGCCAGACCAATCTGGGCCGCGTCGTCGATGAGTTCAACGCCGAGTGCGAGGGCGACGAGGTGGAGATCGGTTTCAACAACCGCTACCTGTTGGACGCGCTGCGCAATGCCCGCACCGAGAAAGTGCGGATGGAGATCAGCGGCCCGCTGAGCCCGGTGAAAGTGCTGCCGGTGGAGGGCAATGACTTCCTGTATCTGGTTCTGCCCGTCCGCTTCAAAAACGACTGAGAGGCGTAATAAAATGCAAAAGATCCTCATCCATACCGAATTTATCAAGCTGGACGCCCTGCTGAAATATGCGGGCCTGTGCGAGACCGGCGGCGAAGCCAAGGAGCTCGTTCAGGGCGGGGCCGTGAAGGTCAACGGCGAAGTCTGCACCATGCGCGGCAAGAAGTGCCGCCCGGGCGATACCGTGGAGCTGGACGGCCAGACCATCGAGATCGGGATGGGCGGCTGATGCGGCTGCTCTCTCTCGAAGTCGAAAATTACCGGAACATCGCCTCGGCCAGCCTGACGCCGGGCCGGGAGCTGACTGTCATCTGCGGCAACAACGGCCAGGGCAAGACGAACCTCCTGGAAGCCATCTGGCTGCTTACCGGCGGCAAGAGCTTCCGGGGCGGCAAGGACGCAGAGCTGGTGCGCCGGGGCGAACCCTTCGCCGTACTCAAAGCGTCCACCCTCCGCGCACAGCAGGAAGAGCAGGAAAAGGAAGAGCCTAACCGCGTCCGCCTGACGGTGGGCGCGCCGGACTCTCCCCGCCCGGGCCGGACAGTCTCGGTGAACGGGGGCGCAGTCAAGCGGGCGGCCAGCCTTGCGGGCAGCTTTCCGGCGGTGGTTTTCGACCCCGGACACCTGAGTCTCGTGAAGGGCGCGCCGGAAGGGCGGCGGAAATTTCTGGACGCTGCCCTCTGCCAGCTCTACCCCGGCTACCTGACCCTCTACCGCCGCTATGTCCGGGCTTTGCAGCAGAAAAACGCGCTGCTTCGGCGCTCTTCCAATGGCATTGAGCGGCCTTATGCTGAAAAGCGGGCCTTATTAGAAGTGCTGAATGTGGAGCTTGCCCAGCAGGGCGAGGCCATCCAGCAGCGGCGCAGAGCCTATCTCGCCGCTCTCTCCCCGCTGGCCTGTGCCAACTATGAGGAGCTTTCCCGCGGGGCGGAAACACTGAGTCTGCGGTATGCGGCCCAGTTCGAGCCGGGCGGTCTGGCCCAGCTTCTGCGGCAGAAAATGCCCGAAGAGCTGCGGGCCGGGCAGAGCCTCTGCGGCCCTCACCGGGAAGATTTAGACCTTCTTCTGGATGGTCAGCCTGCAAAAGTGTATGCGAGTCAGGGACAGCAGCGGAGCGTCGTGCTCAGCCTTAAAATGGCCGAAGCCGCCGCAGCTGCCTCCATCACGGGCGAACACCCGGTGATGCTGCTGGACGACGTACTCAGCGAGCTGGACGATGGCCGCAAGCAGTATCTGCTCACCCGGATGCGGGAAAAGCAGACCTTCGTGACCAGCTGCGACGACACCGCTTTCCTCAAAACAGACGGCGAGGTCTACCGGATGAACGGCGGCGTGCTGACGAAAGTGTGATGCAATGTATGTACACCTTGGCCGCGATTATGTCCTGAACGACCGGGACATCATCGGCATCTTCAATCTGGAAACGACGACTATCTCACCCCGGGGGCGGGAGTTTCTGAACTACGCCCAGAAAAACGGGGCGGTGGTGAGTCTGTCCGATGAGCTGCCCCAGAGCTATGTGCTGGCAGATTCGCCGGTGGATACGATCTATCTCTCGGAGCTGTCGCCGGCTGCGCTCAAACGGCGCACGGAGACAACAGTCGCTGATCTGGACAGCAGGGTGCTACAGCTTCCGAAATATTGAGCTTTGCTCGTCCGGCGTGGGCCTGCCCGGTACGCCAGCGGCTCCCCTATCAGGGGAGCTGGCAAAGCCGACAGGCTTTGACTGAGAGGTTCAATTACCAACCAGCGATTGATCGCTTTTACAAATAGTAACGAAAAAACGAAACAAAACAAAAGGGAGAAAGGAAATGGCAGAGGAAATCATTACCAGTACCAACGCAGAAACTGCGACGGACCATGAATACAACGCCAGCGAGATCCAGGTCCTGAAAGGCCTGGAGGCAGTGCGCAAGCGCCCCGGTATGTATATCGGCTCCACCGGCGAGCGCGGCCTGCACCATCTGGTGTACGAGATCGTGGACAACGCCATCGACGAGGCTCTGGCCGGTTACTGCGACCACATCGAGGTCAAGATCCTGAAGGGCGACATCATTCAGGTCACGGACAATGGCCGCGGCATCCCCGTGGACATTCAGGCTGATACCGGTCTGCCTGCCGTCACCGTCGTCTATACCATCCTCCACGCCGGCGGCAAGTTCGGCGGCGAGAACTCCGGCTACAAGGTGGCCGGCGGCCTGCACGGCGTCGGCGCGTCCGTCGTCAACGCCTGCTCGGAGTGGCTGACCGTCAACGTCCGCCGCGACGGCCGCGAGTACGAGCAGACCTTCCGCCGCGGCGACCCGGACGGCCCGCTGAAGTGCATCGGCACCGTGGACCCCAGTGTCACCGGCACCCGCGTCACCTTCAAGCCCGACCCGGAGATGTTCAAGGACACAACCGTCTACAACTTCGAAACGCTGGAAAAGCGCCTGCGGGAAGAGAGCTTCCTGAACGCCGGTGTCAAGATCACCTTGACCGACGAGCGCGAACTCTACACCCCCGTCCTCGAGGACGGCAAGGAGGGCGAGCCCACCTACCGTACCGAGGTCATGTGCTACGAGGGCGGCATCAAGAGCTTCGTCACCTATCTGGGCGAGAAGCGCGACCTCGAGGTGCTCCACCCCAACGTCATCTATCTCAAGGGTCAGACCGACCGGGGCATGGCAGAAATCGCCTTGCAGTATAATTCCAGCTACAATGAGCTGCTGCTGAGCTTCGCCAACAACGTCAACACCCCCGACGGCGGCACCCACGAAGAGGGCTTCCGCAGCAGCCTCACCCGCGTATTCAACGATTATGGCCGCAGCCACGGTCTGCTGAAGGACAAGGACGAGAACCTTTCCGGCGCTGACGTCCGTGAGGGCCTCATCTGCGTGATCTCTGTCAAGCTGCAGGAGGCCGAGTTCGAGGGCCAGACCAAGGCAAAGCTGGGCAATACGGAAATTCGAACCCTCGTCTCCAACATGGTCTACTCCAAGCTGATGGAGTTCTTCGAGGAGAACCCCGGCGTGGCCAAGGCTATCTTCGAAAAGGCCACCCAGGCCGCCCGCGCCCGCGCTGCCGCCAAGAAGGCCCGTGAGCTGGTGCGCCGCAAGAGCGCCCTCGAGACCAGCCGGATGCCCGGCAAGCTGGCAGACTGCCGCGAAAAAGACCCCACCCGCACTGAGATCTTCATCGTCGAGGGTGATTCTGCAGGCGGCTCGGCCAAGATGGGCCGTGACTCGGCCATTCAGGCCATCCTCCCCCTGTGGGGCAAGATGCTCAACGTCGAAAAGGCCCGCGCCGACCGTATCTACGGCAACGACAAGCTGATGCCTGTCGTGCTGGCACTGGGCTGCGGCATCGGCGACGAGTTCGATATTTCCAAGCTGCGGTATGACAAAGTGTTTATCATGGCCGATGCCGATGTCGATGGTTCTCACATCTGCACCCTGATGCTCACCTTCTTCTTCCGCTATATGCGCCCCCTCATCGAGCAGGGCCATGTCTATGTGGCACAGCCCCCGCTGTTCAAGGTGCAGAAGGGCAGCACCATCAAATACGCTTACAACGACGCCGAAATGGCCCTGCTCTCGCAGGAGATGCCCGGCGCGAAGATAAACCGCTATAAGGGCCTTGGCGAGATGAATCCGGAGCAGCTCTGGGAGACCACCATGAACCCCGAGAACCGCGTCATCGTCCGCATCACCATCGAGGATGCCGAGAAGGCCGATGAGGCGTTCACCATCCTGATGGGCGATCAGGTGGAGCCCCGCCGCCGCTTTATCGAGACCAACGCCCAGTACGCAAAGCTCGACGTGTAATTGGAGGAAACAATGGAAGAAGATTATGTGATGATACCGGGCAGCGGTACCAAGATGATCATCCGGGACGTCAAGAAGGAGATCGAAACGGCGTTTCTGGATTACTCCATGTCGGTCATCGTGGCCCGCGCCCTGCCGGATGTGCGTGACGGCCTGAAGCCTGTCCACCGCCGCATCCTCTACACCATGCACGAACGCGGCAACGACCCCAGCCATCCCTACCGCAAGTCGGCGGATACCGTCGGTGCGGTGCTGGGCTCTTACCACCCCCACGGCGACGCCTCCGTCTACGACGCCATGGTTCGTCTGGCACAGGATTTCTCCCTGCGCTACCCGCTGGTGGATGGTCAGGGTAACTTCGGCTCGGTCGATGGCGACCCCCCGGCTGCTTACCGTTACACCGAGGCCCGCATGAGCCGCATGGCGGTCGAGATGCTGACCGACATCGACAAAGACACCATCAACTGGGACCCCAACTTCGACGAGACGAAGAAAGAGCCCAGCGTCCTGCCCTGCCGCTTCCCCAACCTGCTGGTCAACGGCAGTCAGGGCATCGCCGTCGGTATGGCCACCAACATCCCGCCCCACAACCTCAGTGAGGTCATCGACGGCTGCGTGGCCTATATCGAGAATCCTGACATCGATTTGCCCGGCCTGATGGAGCACATCAAGGGACCGGACTTCCCCACTGCCGGTATCATCATGGGCCGAAGCGGCATCCGCGCCGCCTACGCCACCGGCCGCGGCAAAATTACTCTGCGGGGCCGTGCTACCATCGAAGAGACCAAGAATGGCCGTACCCAGATCATCATTACGGAAATTCCGTATATGGTCAACAAGGCCCGTCTTATTGAGAACATGGCCGACCTCGTGAAGGAAAAGCGCATCGAGGGTATCACCGGCCTGAACGATGAGACCAACCGCAAGGGTATGCGCATCGTGGTGGACATCCGCAAGGACGCCAACGCACAGGTCATCCTGAACCAGCTGTACCAGTACACCCAGCTGCAGGATACTGTGGGCGTCATCATGCTGGCCATCGACCACAAGGTGCCGAAGGTCATGACCCTGAAACAGATGATACAGAAGTACGTCGAGTTCCAGGATGAAGTCGTCCGCCGCCGCACTCAGTATGATTTGAAGAAGGCCAAGGAGCGCGCCCACATCCTCGAGGGTCTGAAAAAGGCCACCGACATCGTGGATGAGCTCATCGCTACCATCCGCGCCTGCAAGGGCGGCATGGCCGAGGCAAAAGCCGCTATCATGGAGCAGTTCGGCTTCGATGACCCGCAGGCCGACGCTATCGTCAAGCTGCAGCTGGGCCGTCTGGCTGGTCTCGAGATCCTCAAGATCGAGGAAGAGCTGTCCGGCTTGCAGGCAAAAATCAAGGATTGGGAGGACATCCTCGCCAACGACGCCCGTGTTCTGGAAATCGTGAAGAACGAGCTGCTGGACATGAAGAAGCGCTTCGGCGACGAGCGCCGCACCGAGATCCAGTCCGTCACCGGCGAAGTGGACATCGAAGACCTCATCGCCGAGGAGCAGTGCGTCTACACCCTCACCGAGGCCGGCTATATCAAGCGCCAGCTCAAGGCCACCTATCAGGCCCAGAAGCGCGGAGGCCGCGGCATTTCCGGCATGACCCGGAAGGAAGAGGACATCGTGCAGGAGATGTTCGTGGGCTCTACCCATGATTATGTCCTGTTCGTTACCGACAAGGGCCGTCTTTTCCGCATCAAGGGCTACACCATCGCCGAGGGCAGCCGCACCAGCAAGGGCAGCAACATCGTCAACCTGCTGCAGCTGGCCGAGGGCGAAAAGGTCACCAACATGCTCTGCTACCCCAAGGACGAGGACAACAAGGGCGGTTTCGTCACCATGGTCACCAAGCAGGGCCTCATCAAACGCACCCCGCTGGAGCAGTACGCCAACATCCGCAAGACGGGCCTCATCGGCATTGCGCTCAACGAGGGCGACGCGCTGGCATGGACTCGCCTGACCACCGGCAATGATATGCTCATCGTGGCTACCCGCAACGGTCAGGCCATCCGCTTCAACGAGGCCGATGCCCGCCCGATGGGCCGCAGCGGCCACGGCGTCCGCGCCATCAAGCTGGCCGAGGGCGACGAGGTCGTCGGCGTCTGCATCTGCCGCGAGGGCGGCACGGTGCTCACCGTCACCGAAAACGGCAAGGGCCGGCGCTCTGACATCGACACCTACCGCATCACTGCCCGCGGCGGCAAGGGCATCCGCAACTACGATGCCTCCAAGGACAAGGTGGCAGCCGTCAAGATCGTGGACGACATCGACGATGTGCTGCTGAGCAGTCAGGAGGGCATCATCATCCGCCTGCACGCCAACGAGATCCCCGTCCAGAGCCGCTACGGCTCCGGTGTCCGGGTCATGCGTCTGGGCGAGAACGATAAGGTGATGGTGCTGGCCCGCACCGACCACGACGACGAGGCACAGACCGAGAGCATCGAGGCCGATACCGAGGACGAGCCCACTGCCGAGCAGCTGGCGGAGATGGAAGCAGCCGATGAGGCATCGGCCGCCGAAGCTCCCGAGGCTGACACCGGCGACGAGGAATAAACCTCGTTTCCACACATAAACTGACCCTGCGGGGGAGTACACGCTTTCTGCGGTGCTCTCCCGCAGGTTTTTGCAAAAAATCACGGTTATACTGGACAAATCCGCTGTTTGTGTGGTACTATAGCCGGACAACAAGAAAGATCCTCATGGGGGAGTAGCAGGCGCTGTTTTGCAGGCAGCGCAGCAAGTCAACACAATGACGGCCCGGGCGGCTGTCTGGCTTGCTTTCATTTGCGAGACTCATGTGCTTTGGTGCGAGTACCACGCCCATTCCACATGGAGTCAGTTTGTAAAAATCCGACCCGGAATTGGCGAAATGCGCGCCGATTCCGGGTCTTTTGTCTGCCCACCAATTCCGGTCAAATCAGGAGGCATCGTTATGGAATGGAGTTTTTTGTTTTTCTTCAACAGCGCCCTGCTGGGCGTGGGCCTTGCCATGGATGCGTTTTCCGTCTCGATGGCAAACGGTCTGCATGACCCTCAGATGTCCCGCCGCAGGGGCGTCCAAATCGCAGGCACCTTCGCCATCTTTCAGGCTGTCATGCCCATGACGGGCTGGGTCTGCGTCCACACCATCGTGGAGCTGTTCTCTTCGTTTGAAAAGTTCATCCCGTGGATCGCCCTCATCCTGCTGGGCTACATCGGCGGTAAAATGCTCATCGAGGGCATCAAGGGCGAAGAGGCCGAGGAAGCCGCTGAGCTGAGCGCGGGCGCACTCTTCATGCAGGGCGTCGCCACCAGCATTGACGCGCTGTCGGTGGGCTTCACCATCTCGGAGTACGGCTGGTTCATGGCGCTGGTCTGCTCCCTCATCGTGGCAATCGTCACCTTCTTCATCTGTGAGGCCGGCCTTGCCATCGGCAAAAAGTTCGGCACCAAGCTCTCCGGCAAAGCCTCCGTCCTCGGCGGCGTCATCCTCATCGGCATCGGCCTGGAAATCTTCATTTCCGGCATGATGGGCTGAAAAAAATATAGAAAAGCGGCACATTCTCCTTTGCGGTGGATGTGCCGCTTCTTTGTTGAACAGGACTCTTGTATGCCGGGATAAACTGAAACGATGTTTGTTGTCAAATTGATGCAATTTCAGGGACGATTTTATTAAATAACACAAATTTATCAAAACTACTTGACAAATCGATACAGGGGGGGGTAAATTTAGAGAAACAGAGGGGCCGAACGAGGATTTCCGCTGTCGATTTTGAAAATGTGGGAGGAAATTTACCATGAGATTGGCAAAAAAGGTAATGGCAGTCGCACTGGCTGCGGCTATGACGGTTTCGATGCTCACCGCCTGCGGCGGTGGTGGCGGCGGCGGCTCCAGCAGCGATTCTTCCAGCTCGAGCAGCAGCTCTTCCAGCAGCTCCAGCTCTAGCTCCAGCAGCTCTTCGAGCTCTTCTTCCAGCTCTTCGAGCAGCAGCTCCAGTTCTTCCAGCTCTTCCGGCACGACGACTGATAAAAACATTGCAGAGCAGCTTGGCATGACTAATGTCAAGGTCGTTCCTTTCACGAGCAGCTATCTGAAGAACATGAACTCTGAGAAGTATACTCTTGAGATGAACGTGAAGATGCTGGCGGGCAGCATGACGGTCAGCATGAAGACTGTCCAGTCTACTGACGGAAACAAGAGTTACAATAGAACGCTTGCTCCGGAATATAGGAGGGATGAGATTAACCTGCACGATGAGGCTCAGAAAAAGAGCTGGGATATCGATGGCATTAAGGGTACTTATACTGTCACTGACTGGAGCAAGTATCCGACGAAGCCTGATGATGACGACGACACGGTCATCAAAGACTTCACTAAGTACAAGATCATGCAGGGCTACTACAAAATCGGCTCTACCGAGTATCCGGCAGACTGCATTGCTTTTACGGAAACTGAGAATGGTGTGCCTGTGACGGTCGCAATGATTTATTGCTTCAACGGCAGCAAGCCGAAGTATATGATCGTGAAGGGCGTTGCCGAAGTGCAGGGTGAGACTGCTGTCCAGACTGTCATGGAAGGCCAGATCACCAGATGCGACACTTACGCAGACGCAAACTACATGAACTTCGAGAAGATCTTGAGCCAGTACGAACTGGTGGAAGATGACGACTAACAGTCGGATGAAATCTCCAATAAACTGATATGAGAAAGCGCCTCTGCACATCGTGCAGAGGCGCTTTTTTGTTCCCCATGGAACATCATTCAAAATAATCGGCGTATTCCTCTGTGAGCTTGGAGCCGAGGCGGCGGATGCCGCCGTAAAGGTGGCGTTCCACCAGCGGCTCAAAGGCCGCGAGGTCGCACCGCTCGATGGCGTCGATGAGGTTGTGATGGTCGGCCACCACCTCGGCGAGCCCGCCGGTGGTCAGAGTGTCCAGCATCCGGAAGCGGCTGTAGTCGGCGTGGGCGTTCTGCAAGGTGCGCCAGAGATACATCTTGCCCATGGCGGAGAACCACGTCTCGTGGAGCCGGGTGTCAGCCTCGTAGAGACGGTTGAAGTCCAGCGTTTCGGCCTTGGCCAGCTCGTCGTAGGCGGCGGCACGCTGGCGGATGAGGGCGCGGTGCTCCGGTGTGCAGTGGGGCGCAAAGTCCCGCAGGACCCGGGCCTCTACCGCGATGCGCTCATAAATCAGCTCGTCCACGATGTCCCGGTTCAGCCGGGTGACAGTCGTGCCTTTGTAAGGCACGATCTTCACCAGCCCGTTCTCCTGTAACCGCTGCAGCACCACCCGGATGAGGGAGCGGGGCGCGCCGAAGCGGGTGCAGAGCGGGTTTTCGCTCAGCGAACAGCCGGGCCGGAGGGTCAAATCGATGATCTCCCGCTCGAGGACGGCGTATATTTCAGAATCTGTTTTATACTGTTGTTCCATTGTCGTTTTCCTGTCTGATGCCCCAAGCGGGCCATGTCCCGGGGACCGGGAGGCGGAAGTCCATTACCTTTCCGGTGTCGGGATGGATGAAGCGGAGCCGTGCGCTCTGAAGCGCAAGGTCTCCCTTGATGCGGCTGCCGTATTTGCCGTCGCCCCAGAGCGGGTGGCGGCGGGACGCGAACTGCACCCGTATCTGGTGGGTGCGCCCGGTGTGGAGGGTGATGTCCGCGAGGCTGGTGCTGCCGTCCGGGGCGGAGGCAGAAATGCGATATTCCAGCACAGCCTCCTTCACGCCCTTGCGCGGACGGCTCACCGGAAAAACACGGCCTTTCCGGCTGTCCTTGAATAAGTAGTCCCGCAGGACGCCTTCGGCGGGCAGCTTTTCGTCCGGCCCGCCTGCGATGAGGGCGCGGTATTGTTTCACGAAAGGCGGCGCGTCCGGTGTGCCGGCGTCAGGCTCGGCCCGGCCATCCTGTTCGGCATAAACCTGCTGGCTCTGCGTCACCTGACGGCTGAGGGCGGCGGCTGCCTGCGGGGTCTTCGCATAGACCATCAGACCCGACACGCCGGTGTCCAGCCGGTGGATGACGCCCACATAGGCGTCGGGCCTGCCCCAGAGCTTCCGCAGGGCGGCGGGTACGCCGTCCTCGCTGGAAAGCCCGGCGGGCTTGTCCAGAACCACGAGGGCTGTATCTTCGTAGAGTATCACAGCCTGCCCTCGTCCACCAGCGCCTTGAGCTTGAGCACGCCCGCGATGGTCTTGCCGTCCTTTATTTCGCCGCTCATGACCATCTCGTAGGCTTTTGCCAGCGGGATGCGGTCGGGCGTCAGGAACTCATCGTCGTCCAGATGCATCTGGGTGGTGTGCAGGCCGGTGGCCACCCACATATAGATGATCTCGGTGTCATAGCCCACCGTGGGGTAGAACTCGCCCAGCGGGGTGTAGTGGTCGGCGGTCAGGCCGCACTCTTCGCCCAGCTCCCGCTTGGCGGCTTCGAAGGGGTCTTCGCCCTTTTCCAGCTTGCCGGCGGGCAGCTCCCACAGCTCCTGCTGCATGGCGTAGCGGAACTGGCGCACCATGCAGAGGGTGCCGTCCTCAAAATACGGTACGATGCAGGCCCCGCCGTGGTGGTGGACCACTTCCCGGATAGAAGTCTCACCGTTTTCCAGCAGAGCCACGTCTTTGGTCAGCGTGACCACCCGGCCCTCAAAGAGAACTTCGCTCGAGAGCGTCTTTTCAAAATGTGCAGCATCCATCGTTTTGTGCCTGTCCTCCCCTGCGCTGTGCAGCGCATGATACTATAGATAAAGTTTACGGCAGAATCTGTACAAATGTCAATTATAAATTTAGAATTTTGTAAGAAAAAGCCTCATGGATACTGGATTTTGGAGCATAACACCGTCATGGATGCAGCAAAGAACACATCTGTAAAAAAGCGCTAAAAAATTTCTTGAATTTTTGTTGTGTTTTTACAGTCGGTTTGCGTTGCCTTTACCGGCGGAATTTGCTATTATATTAGATGAGCAATAGTGCCTTCATGGGGTTCTCCGGCCCCGGGCAGGGCTATTGCCCTCGATGAGCGTGTGCTTTTGTGGAGTTCTCCGGCTCCGGCGAAGTGCGGCGCTTATCAGTTGAGCAATACGTTTTTCAAAGGAGTTCTCCGGCTCCGGTAAAAAGACGTTTGCCCCGCGCAGAAGGTACCAAATTCTGAATGGAGGAAGAAAAATGCCTAGAGCAAAGCAAACCATGGATGGCAATACCGCTGCCGCTCATGTAGCATATGCCTACACGGACGTGGCTGCCATCTACCCCATTACCCCCTCTTCTCCGATGGCTGACTCTGTGGACCAGTGGTCCGCTCAGGGCCAGAAGAACATCTTCGGCAACCAGGTCAAGGTCGTCGAGATGGAGTCTGAGGCAGGCGCTGCAGGCGCTGTGCACGGCTCTCTGGGTGCAGGTGCTGTTACCACCACCTTCACCGCTTCTCAGGGCCTGCTGCTGATGATCCCCAACATGTACAAGATCGCTGCTGAGCAGCTGCCCTGCGTGTTCGATGTTTCTGCACGTACCGTTGCTACCCAGTCCCTGAACATCTTCGGTGATCACAGCGACGTTATGGCATGCCGCCAGACCGGCTTCGCAATGCTGGTCGAGAGCAGCGTGCAGGAAGTCATGGACCTGTCCCCTGTTGCCCATCTGGCAGCTATCGAGGGCAAGGTTCCCTTCCTGAACTTCTTCGACGGCTTCCGTACTTCTCACGAGTACCAGAAGATCGAGAAGTGGGACTACGCCGACCTGAAGGAAATGTGCAACATGAAGGCTGTCGAGGAGTTCCGTGCAAAGGCTCTGAACCCCGAGCACCCCAAGATGCGCGGTTCCCACGAGAACGGCGACGTGTTCTTCCAGCATCGTGAGGCCTGCAACTCTGTCTACGACGCACTGCCCGCAGTCGTCGAGAAGTACATGGCCAAGATCAACGAGAAGCTGGGCACCAACTACGACCTGTTCAACTACTACGGCGCACCCGATGCCGATCGCGTCATGATCGCTATGGGCTCTGTCTGCGACGTTGCTGACGAGGTCATCGATTACCTGAACGCTAAGGGCGAGAAGGTCGGTATCATCAAGGTCCGCCTGTACCGTCCCTGGGTGTCCTCCGCTCTGCTGAAGGTCCTGCCTGCTACCGCTAAGAAGGTCGCAGTTCTGGACCGCACCAAGGAGCCCGGCTCTCTGGGCGAGCCCCTGTACCTGGATGTCGCAGCTACCCTGCGTGAGGCTGGCAAGAATGATGTCATCCTGACCGGTGGCCGTTACGGTCTGGGCAGCAAGGACACTCCCCCGTCCTCCATCTTCGCTCTGTTCAAGGAGCTGGAGAAGGATCAGCCGAAGGAGCGCTTCACCCTCGGCATCACCGATGATGTCACCGGCCTGTCTCTGCCTGAGGTCAAGCCCGCTCCCATCACCGCAGCAGCTGGCACCAAGGAGTGCAAGTTCTGGGGTCTGGGCGGCGACGGTACCGTCGGTGCTAACAAGAACTCCGTCAAGATCATCGGCGACCACACTGATAAGTATGTTCAGGCATACTTCCAGTATGACTCCAAGAAGACCGGCGGCGTGACCATCAGCCACCTGCGTTTCGGCGACAAGCCCATCCGCAGCCCCTACTACATCAACCAGGCTGACTTCGTGGCCTGCCACAACCCCGCTTACATCCACATGGGCATGAAGATGGTCCAGGATGTCAAGCCCGGCGGCGTGTTCATGATCAACTGCCAGTGGAACGATGAGGAGCTGGGCCATCACCTGAACGCTGAGGCCAAGAAGTACATCGCTGACAACAACATCCAGCTGTACACCATCAACGCTATCGATAAGGCTATCGAGATCGGTATGGGCAAGCGCACCAATACCATCCTGCAGTCCGCTTTCTTCAAGCTGGCTGACGTTATGCCCATCGAGGACGCCGTCAACTTCATGAAGCAGGCAGCTCAGAAGAGCTACGGCAAGAAGGGTCAGGACGTCGTTGAGATGAACTGGAAGGCCATCGATGCCGGTGTTGACGCCATCCACAAGGTGGACGTCCCCGCTTCCTGGTCCAACCCCGAGGCCGATCCCGCTCCGAAGGAGCTGGCTGGCCGTCCCGAGCTGGTCAAGCAGATCCGCGACGTCATGGAGCCCATCGCTCGTATGGACGGCGACAGCCTGCCTGTCTCTGCTTTCGTTGCTAACGCAAACGGCGAGTGGGAGCAGGGTGCTTCCGCTTACGAGAAGCGCGGCACCGCTGTGAACGTCCCCGAGTGGGATGCTTCCAAGTGTGTTGGCTGCAACCAGTGCGCATTCGTGTGCTCTCATGCAACCATCCGTCCCTTCCAGCTGACCGCTGACGAGCTGGCAGCAGCTCCCGCACAGACCAAGAGCCGCGACAACAAGCCCGCTAACGAGTACAAGTTCGTTATGGCTGTGTCTCCTCTGGACTGCATGGGCTGCGGCGAGTGTGTCACCGTCTGCCCCACCAAGGCTATCCAGATGGTTCCTCAGGAGTCTCAGGCCGATCAGCAGGCAGTCTTCGACTACTGCGTCGCCAACATCTCCAAGAAGCCCTCTAAGTTCGCAGACGACACCGTCATCGGCTCTCAGTTCAACCAGCCGCTGCTGGAGTTCTCTGGCTCCTGCGCAGGCTGTGCTGAGACCTCTTACGCACGTCTGATCACCCAGCTGTTCGGCGAGAAGATGTACATCTCCAACGCCACCGGCTGCTCCTCTATCTGGGGCGGTACTGCTTCCATCTCTCCGTACACTGTCAACAAGGACAGCGGCCACGGTCCTGCATGGTGCAACTCCCTGTTCGAGGATAACGCAGAGCACGGCCTGGGCCTGTATCTGGGCCAGAAGACCGTCCGTGAGAACCTGATCAAGCGCATCGCTGAGGTCGCTGGTTCTGACAAGGCTTCTGCTGAGCTGAAGGCTGCCTTTGACGAGTTCATGGCAACCAAGAACAACACCAAGGCTAACGATGCCCCCGCTAAGGCTCTGATCGCTGAGCTGGAGAAGGCTGCTGCCGCTGGCTGCGCCGAGTCCGCTGAGATCCTGAAGAGCAAGGAGTTCATCGCCAAGAAGTCCGTCTGGATCTTCGGTGGTGACGGCTGGGCATATGACATCGGCTTCGGCGGTCTGGACCACGTCCTGGCTTCCGGCGAGGATGTCAACGTCATGGTCTTCGATACTGAGATGTACTCCAACACCGGCGGACAGGCATCCAAGGCCTCCAACATCGGCGAGGTCTGCCAGTTCGCTGCTGCTGGTAAGGAGATCAGCAAGAAGAGCCTGTCTGAGATCGCTATGACCTACGGTTACATCTATGTTGCTCAGATCGCTCTGGGCGCTAACATGAACCAGGCTGTCAAGGCTATCGCAGAGGCTGAGGCATATCCCGGTCCTTCCCTCATCATCGGCTACGCTCCCTGCGAGCTGCACGGTGTTAAGGGCGGCATGACCAACTGCCAGAACGAGATGAAGAAGGCAGTTGAGGCTGGTTACTGGAACCTGTTCACCTTCAATCCGGCCAACAAGGCTCAGGGCAAGAACCCCTTCACCCTGACCTCCAAGGCTGTGGATGCCGAGAAGTATCAGGCCCTGCTGGCAAACGAGACTCGTTACAGCCGCCTGACTCGTGCATTCCCGGAGCGTGCAAAGCAGCTGTTCGCTCGCAACGAGCAGGTCGCAATCGACCGTTACGAGCATCTGACCCGCCTGGTCGAGCTGTACAAGTAAACCAAAGTTCTTTTGACTCTGGCTGGAATTTTGCCGCAGCGGCACCTTAGTCCCGAAAGGGCGGCTGCTCCGTGCTGGCGATTACTGCGCAACGCAGCAGTACGAAACTGTGGCCCCGGCCAGAGAAGAAATGACAGGCTTATTTCTACGCAGAGACTGGAGCTTTGTACTCCAAACTGATTTCAACTCTCTGCCCGCCTCCGAACGCGTCGGGTCGGGCAGAGCATGAAATACCAAAGCGCCCGCGAGGGTCCTTGAAAGCATACTTCGCGTGTGTCAGGAGCATAAGGTCTGTTCGCAGATACCTTGCCCCGCCTGCTGCATAAGACCTGCTTGCAGGTATCTTGCCGCAGTCAAAAACGGATCCCGTTTTTAGCGCCCCGCTCACTGGAAACAGTGTCCGGGGCGTATTTTTGTGTCTTTTACACTTTCTTCATAGGTTTTTCATGAAATCCGGTGCGGAATCTGCTATACTACAGCCATGAGGATTCGGGGCCGCAACCGATTCCTTGTACATGATTCCTCCTCACACCAAAGCAATATCCAAACACAGCGCCCTTTCCGGTGAAGCCGCAAGCACCGGAGAGGGCGCTGTGCGTTTTTCTGCGTCAATATTCCGGAAATGGACGCCTTACAGGGTTGACCGGGCATTTGAGTGGAGATATAATAAACCTGTAGGCTAAGAAACTTAGTAAAACGAATTTGTGGAGGTGAACGCAGGACAATGGACCCGGATCATAGTCGAAGACGATGGAATGATGCGGCCGGAATGACCGCGAAAGGTGCTGCGTTCGCCTTTTTTGTACGCTGAACAGCGGAGTATCCGCTGTCCGGCTGCCGTACAAAAGAGGCGCAGCTTTGCGCGTGCAGATGGGCAGTGCGGCCCGGGGTCTGCGGCGCAGGAGCGGCGCTTTTTGCGTTGATGCGGCTGTGTCCTCCTGAGACAGAAAAGAGGAGGAACACAAATGGAAGAAGAAAAGAAGACCCCGGAGCGCGAAGAGGAACAGGCTCTTCCGGTGCAGGAGCTGCCCACGGATATTCCCGCTGAGGTGCGCCAGAAGCTGGCCGAAGACCTGAACGAGCAGGCCACCGAAGACCTCAAGCAGGACGTCCGCGAGGCCGAAAAAGAGGAGGCCAACGACGAAGAAGTCAAGGCCAACCCCGAGATGCTGACCAAGAGCCGTCTGCTCAAGCTGCTCGTCAAAAAGCAGTACGTCAAGCTGCGCGAAGTGACTGAGGAAGAGCAGCCCGCCGACCTGGCCGAGCTGCTGGAAGAGCTAGACGAGAACAACCGCCTCGTGGTGTTTCGTCTGCTGAAAAAGGACGTTGCAACAGAAGCATTCGCCTATATGTCCGATGAGGCCCGCGACGACCTCGTGAATGCTTTCTCCGACGTCGAGCTGGTGAGCGCCATCGAGGATATGAGCCTTGACGACGCCGCCGACCTGCTGGAAGATATGCCCGCAGGCGTGGTCAAGCGGGTGCTGGAAAAGTCGTCCCGCCAGACCCGTGAGAGCCTGAACAAGCTGCTGAACTACCCCGAGAGCTCTGCCGGCAGCCTGATGACCCCCGAATACGTCCGTCTGCGGCAGGAGATGACCGTCAGCGACGCCTTCACCGCTATCCGTAAGCAGGGTGAGAACGCTGAGACGGTCTACACCTGCTATGTGGTGGAGCGCAACCGCCTGCTGGGCGTCGTGTCGGCCCGCAGCCTGCTGCTGTCTGACCCCTCTACCCCCATCGTGGACATCATGGACGACAATGTCGTCACCGTGAAGGTCACGGATGACCAGGAGTTCGTGGCCCGCGAGATGCAGCGCTACGACTTCACCGCGATGCCTGTTCTGGACAACGAGGGCATGTTCGTCGGTATCATCACCATCGACGACGCTATCGACGTCCTGACCGATGAGAGCACCGAGGATATGCAGAAGATGGCAGCTATTCTGCCCGACGACGATGCCACCACCTACTTCGGCACCAGCGTCTGGACCCACGCCAAGCAGCGTATCCCCTGGCTGCTCATCCTGATGCTCTCTGCAACCTTCACCGGCATGGTCACGACCCACTACGAAGAGGCTTTCGTCAGCCTGCCCCTGCTGGTCTCCTTCATGCCTATGCTGATGGATACTGCCGGCAACTGCGGCAACCAGATCAGCACCCTGATGGTCCGCGGCCTCGCTCTGGGTGAGGTGGAGCCCAGCGACTTCCTCAAAGTTCTGGGCAAGGAGCTGCGGGTCTCCGCCATCGTCGGCGCGGTGCTGGGCCTCGTCAACGGCCTGCGCATCTACCTGATGTACACCTACCTCTACGCCGGCCAGTATGACAATGTTATCGGCTACGCAGTGGTCGTCAGCGTGTCGCTGTTCTTCAGCGTCATCCTCGCAAAGCTGGTGGGCGGTATGCTGCCCCTGGCCGCCAAGAAGCTGGGCGCCGACCCGGCCATCATGGCGACCCCCTTCATCACCACCATCGTGGACGCCTGCAGCTTGATCTTGTATTTCCAAATCGCACAGGCTGTCTTCCGCGGCATGATGTAAATATACAAAAACGCCCCTGCTCAGGAAGTGCTGAGCGGGGGCGTTCTGTTTCCCAGATACAACAAGGCCCCCGTCTGGCGCTTGCGGCGACGCCAGAGGGGGCCTTGCTGTTTGGGGTATTGCTTTGGTGTGAGGAGGAATCATGTGCAAGGGGCGGTTGCGGCCCCGCACCCTTGTGAGCTATAGTATACCCGAATTACCGGCCAAAATCATGTCTTTCCTGTGAAAGATTTGTTAATCGGCCTGTGAAATTTTTGGGAGAAAGATGCTTATTTTTCAGCATGAGAGCCCAGCGCCGCGTGCTGACGACCCATCTCCACATAAGCTTTTGCGTTCTCGATGTTGTGGGCCAGCTGGTCGTCCCGGATGGTCTTGATGACCCGGGCAGGCACGCCTACCGCCACCGAGTTGTCGGGGATGACCATTCCTTCAGGTACCAGCGCCCCGGCCCCGATGATGCAGTTTCTGCCCACGACGGCGTGGTTGAGGATGGTAGCATGCATCCCGATGAGGCTGTTGTCCCCCACCGTGCAGCCGTGGACGAGGGCGCTGTGGCCTACGGTGACGTTTTTGCCCAGAACGACCTGCCCGCCGGGGTCGCAGTGGAGCACGGCGTTGTCCTGCACGTTGCTGTTTTCGCCCAGTATCAGTGCGCCCTCATCGGCCCGCAGTACAGCCCCGTACCAGATATTCACGCCCCTGCCCAGTGTCACGTCGCCCAGCACCGTCGCATTCGCTGCCACAAAGACAGCACCCTCATCCCGGGGCATTTTTCCACCAAAGGAGAGCATCATTGTTGAAAAACCACCTTTCTCTTTTGCTTCATTTATGGTATTCTTTATTATAGCTCTTATTGTCGGAGCAAGGAAGCCCCCAGGCTTCCGAAGGAGTATCAATTTATGCAGTTTCATCCCTTTGCGCAGCGGTTTCTGGCTCTGGCCCTGACCGCTGCATTCATGACTACAGCGGCACTGTCCGGTTTCGCCGTCTACGCGATGCCTATTCAGGCCGCCTACCCGCAGGAATCCATCTATCTCTTCGATGCCGACACTGGCGAAGCTCTCGTGGAGCAGAACCCCGACCTTCCCCGCTGCGTTGCCAGCCTGACCAAGATGATAACGGCCCTTCTCGTGCTGGAAAGCGGCACCGACCTCAATGCCAGTATCACCATCCCGGCCAGCCTCACGCCGGAACTTCAGTCCATCCGGGCCAACCGGGGCCACACCATCGGCCTGCAGGCCGGCGAGACGGTGCGCCGCATCGATATGATGTACGCCATGCTCTTGCCCAGTGCCAACGACGCAGCCAGCGTGCTGGCCGTCGATACCTCCGGCAGTCTGGCCGCCTTCGCGGCCCAGATGAACGTCCGGGCCAGTCAGCTGGGCTGTACGGCCACCCATTTCACCTGCCCCCACGGCCTCTACGACGGCGGCAACTACTCCACGGCCCGTGATATGGCGAAGATCGCGCTGGCCTGCTATGCGGACCCGACCTACCGCCAGATAGCGGACACAATGTCCTATAAACTGCCCGCCACCAACGTGCATCCGGCCCGGACGGTCACGACCACCAACAAGCTTTTGCAGCCCGGCAGCGGCTATTACCGCAGCTATGCCCACGGCATGAAGACCGGCTTCACCACCCAGGCCGGGCGGTGCTTCGTTACCTTTGCCCAGCAGGACGGCCATACTTATGGGCTGGTCATTCTGGGTTCGAACTCCCAGAATATCTTCCGGGAGGCGGCAGAGCTGTTCGACTGGGCCTTTACCAGCCCCGAACTGCACCCCGCCCCGGCAGAGCCCGAGGTTGAACCCGAGAAGCACGGGCTGAGTGCATTCTGGCACAAAGTGTTTGGCTGATGTTTGAATGTTAAGGAGGACAAGCCTATGAATCGACCCACCTTCCTGCGCCGGAGCACGGCGCTGCTGCTCACGCTGGTGCTGATGATCTGCGCCGCCCTGCCCGGGTTTGCCGCTTATCAGATGCCCATCCAGACGGCCAGCGACGCCGAGTCGGTCTATCTCTTCAATCTGGATACCGGCAAGCCCATCCTCAGGCAGAACTCTGACCAGCAGCGCTACATCGCCAGCCTCACCAAGATGATGACGGCTCTGCTCTTCCTCGAGAGCGGCAAAGACATGAACGCTGAGATCACCATCCCCACCAGCCTGACCCAGGAGTTCAAGGACATCCAGAACGCCAACGGCTCCACCATGAACCTCCGCATCGGCGAGACGGTGCGCCGCATCGACCTGCTCTACGGTCTGCTGGTGGCCAGCGCCAACGACGCGGCCAGCGTCATCGCCAGCGACGTCTCGGGCGGCGACCTGACGGCCTTTGTGGCCCAGATGAACGCCCGCGCCAAGGAGCTGGGCTGCATGGACACCACCTTCACCTGCGTCCACGGCCTGTACGACTACGGCAACGTCTCCACGGCAGAGGACCTTGCAAAAATTGCCGCTGCCTGCTACGCTAACGAGACCTATATGCAGGCCGCGAACACCCTCACCTATACGTTGCCCGCCACGAACCTGCACCAGAACGAGCGGAGCATCAAGTCCACCAACCTCATGCTGGACCCGGAGTATGCCTATCACCGCGACTATGTCCGGGGCATGAAGACCGGCTTTACTACCCTCGCAGGCCGGTGCTTCGTCACCTTTGCCCAGCAGGACGGCCACACCTACGGCCTCGTGGTGTTGGGTAGTGATATGAACAACATCTACCGCGAGTGTGCGGAGATTCTGGACTGGGCTTTCTCGAGCTTTTCTGACCGTCAGCTCGTGGACACGGAGACGGTGCTCACCACCGTCCCGCTGACCAAGTGCCGCACGGAGGAAGCCGTGGAGCTCTACGCCGCCAGCGGCCTCAGCGGCTACGGCCACGCCGACGATGAAGTGACCTTCGAGTTCTCGGTGCCGGAGAGCACTTCGGCCACCGTCAAGGAGGGTGCTGTGCTTGGTACGGCCACCGTCTACCTCGACGGCTACGAGATGGGAACGGTGGACCTTGTGACCCACAAAGAATATGTGTCGGACTTTCGCACCGACGCCAAAACGACTCTTCTTCTCATGGCCGCGCTCATCGGCATCCTCATCGTGCTGGGCTTCCTGACGATGGTGGCCGGCGGCGGTTCGCTGAACCTGCGGCGGCGGAGTCGGTCCCGCAAAAGATAATAGAATCAAATAGCAATAGTAAAAGCTCCCCGGAAGGGGAGCTTTTGCTTTATCCAAGCTTCGCTGCAAGAACGGAAAGAGTGATTTTGGGGTTTACCTGCGCGGCGAGCCGCTGAATGGCCGCATCGGCCAGCGAGAGGGCGCGGCGGGCGGCGTCAGCCGTCAGAGGGGTGCTGGTACATCCCCGGAGTCCGGCGGCGGCCACGGCCCGGAAATCGCCCAGCAGGGCCGCTGCTGCGGCCTTGTCCTTCTCGTACCCGGCCAGTAGGACGGCGGCGGCATAGCTGTCGTGAGCCGCCGCGGCCTTGGCCAGCGTCAGGGCCTTTTCCACCTGTTCCCGGCGGGCGTCGTCCCGGGCGGCGGCAAGCACTGTGCCGATGTGGCCGTCGAACAGCTCACTGTAGAGCCGGGCCTGCTTTTTGTCCACGCCCTGCCCGATGCACCACTGGGCGCATTCCTCGGGGCTGACCGGGGCCACGGCGAAGCTGACGCAGCGGCTGCGGATGGTGGGCAGCACACCGGCCAGCGAGTCTGCCGTCAGCAGGAAGAGCACGCCTTCCGGCGGCTCCTCCATCACCTTCAGCAAGGCGTTGGCGGATTCCTCGTTCATCCGCTCCACATGGTAGAGCAGGACGGCGCGGCCCTCGGCGGAGAGGCTGGTATTGAAAATTTCGGTGCGCATGGCCTTGACCTGACTGACGAGATACCGCCCGCCCGAGCCCATGCCGGTGACGGAGATGGCCTCCCGTACCACGCCGGTCTCGATGCGGCCGCTGTCGCGGTCACCGGCTTTGCCCACGGCACGGCAGCATTCGCCCCGCAGAAGGGCCTCAGCAGGTGCGCCGCCTGCCGGGTAAAGATAGTCTGCCGCCACGCACCGGGCCGCGTAGCCCGCGCCCAGGCCCGTCTCGCCCACCAATAACACGCTGTGGGTCAGGCGGCTGCTGCCCAGCATCAGGCGGACGCTGTCTTTCAGGGCCGCATTGCCCGCAAGGCGGTCTATCATCATGAGCGGCTCACCTCCGGTTCTTCCGCTTCCACTGCTCCCGACGTATCCACGCCCGGACGCTGCGCAGTGCCTGCGGCCCGAAGAAGAGCGCAAATCCCAGCATACTCAGCAGATAGCTCACCTTATACAGCCACCCGGCAGTCAGGAAGCTGAACAGCCACATGGCAGCGGCGAAGAGACCGAAATACTTCACCCTTACCGGGATGACGAAGAACAGCAGCACCTGCACCTCGGGGTAGAGCATGGCGAAAGCCAGCAGCAACGACAGCGACAGGCAGTAGGTGTCGGCAGGGATGCCGGTGACGAGACAGCCCAGCGCGGTGCCGATCATCCCCAGCAGGAAGTAGAGGTTGAAGCGGAAATCGCCCCACTCCTTTTCCAGCGCCGTGCCGATGAACCATGTGAAGTAGATGCCGAGGATGACGCTCAGCGGCCCGCCCCCCGAAAACGGGATAAAGACGAAGGTGATGAGCCGCCACACCTGCCCCATCAGCAGCAGGCTCCGGCTCAGGCCGAGATAGACTGAGATGAATTGGTTGACGAACAGTTCGATGGCGTAGACTAAAATCTGTCCACCTACGATGATAGAGATGAGGTTGGGGATGCAAAAGCGGCCGTATTTCCGCTCAAGGCGGGAGATCCAGTTCATAGGCAGACGCCTCCGTGAAAAGAAATTTTTGCGGCCCATGTCCGGGGCCATTTTCTGTCTTTCATTGTATCATGTTTGCCCGGCTCATTCAAGAAAATCCGTGGGAAGTGCGGGGCTCCATTTTGGGGCGGTTATCGGAAGAGTATCCCATCTGGAATGATTTTTTAACTTTTTCCACTGGGTTTTCCACCGATTTTGTGAAAAAGAAGTAGGGCTTCCCACAGTGTTTTCCACTTTTTCCACCGAGTTTTCCACAGAAAATTGAGTTTTGGGTTATACACGATGTATTCCAAAACGGGAAAAGAGGGAAAATCTGGAGAGAAAAGGGGTCGAAGAGCCTTTTTTTGAAAAGAAAGTCGAGGCCAAAAATTTATTTTCTGCGGCGTTTCGCGCTTGGGGCAAAAGCGCCTCTCCCCTCTGGAATTTTTGGCGCAGGAGTTTTCCACAAACGCTGCCCGGCAAAAACCATGTGTGGAAAACCGTGGGAAAACCCGAGTTTTCCACAAACTTTGCAGGGAGGAAAGAAAAGCGCCCCCGGGGCCGGACGGCCCGCAGAGGCGCTGGAATGCTGGAAAATTTATACGGCCCCGTAGATGCCGTGGACGGAGACTTCGCCGGTGAAGACCTTCTCCTCGCCGCTGTCGGTGCGGACGATGAGCTGGCCGTCGGCGTCCACGTCGATGGCTGTGCCGCTGCCTGTGCCGCCGCCCGGCAAATCGAAGGTGACGTGGCGGCCCAGGTTGACGCAGGCCGCCTTGTACTCGTCCCGGAAGGGAGCGAAGCCCTCCCGCGCGAAGGTGTAGAGCGGACGGTCAAAGCCGAAGTCCGTCAGCGCCTCGGCCAGCCACTGGGGGTCGGCGGCAAGGTCCACTTTCGCGCCCTGCAATTCGAGGGAGGTGCCGTTGGGCAGGTTTGCGGCGTCGAAATAGCTCTGGGGCTGTGCCAGATTGATGCCGATACCGCAGACGATGCCCCGGCCCTGCATCTGGTAGCCGTAGCTGACGCTCTCGCAGAGGATGCCCACGATCTTTTTGCCGTTCAGCAGCAGGTCATTGGGCCATTTTATCTGGCAGTCCACGCCGTAGCGCTGGGCCAGCTGATCGCGGACGGCAAGGCTTGCCAGCAGCGGCAGGGTGGCAGGCTGGGCCAGAGGCTCCCGGATGACCGCCGTATAATAGAGGGCGCGGCCCTCGGCGTTCACCCAGCTGCGGCCAAGACGGCCCCGGCCTGCGGTCTGATTGGTGGTGTATACCGCGCCCACCGGGCCGAACTCTTCAAAATGCTCTTTTGCGTAAGCGTTGGTGCTGCCGCACTCGGACAGCCAGCGCACCTCGTTGATGCTCATGCTTTGGGTACCTCTTTGTGCTCGTGGCTGACCACCTTGCCGTCGGCAAGGGTCAGGATGCCGTAGGTGTTGGGGCCGGTGTAGCACCGGCCGCAGGAGCCGGGGTTGAACAGGAACACCCCGCCCCGCTCTTCTGCCACCGGGATGTGGGTGTGACCGAAGAGGGCGACGTTCGCGCCCCGGGCTGCGGCTGCGTCAGCCAGCGTGTCGAGGTCGTATTTCACCCCGTACATATGGCCGTGGGTGTAGAAGACGACCACCCCGTCAAAGGCGGCAAGCCCGTCCAGCGGCTCCAGCGCACCGAAATCGCAGTTTCCGGCTACAGCATAGGCCCGCAGAGAGGGGTAAAAGGTGAGCGCCTGCTCGAGGTCGCGCAGGCCGTCGCCCAGAAAGATGAGCGCGTCGATGCTGTCCGCCTCGGCGGCCAGAATGTTTTCGATGGCCAGACGGCTGTTGTGGCTGTCGCTCAAAATCAGAAGTTTCGTCACGGGAAAAGGATCCTCCTCAAATTTTATTCCGGGTCGCGCTGCTGGATGGTCAGCAGGGCCTTATATACTTCGCTCTTGGAGTAGGGCGTCCCCTGGGCTGCGGCCTTGGCGGCGGCAGTGGGGCCGAAGCCCTGTCCGGTCAGCTCGAGGGCGCGCTGTGCGGCCTGTTCGAGGGTCATTTCTGCTTCCGGCTCTGTGGAAGCTGGCGCACCGGCCATGACCAGAACATACTCGCCTCTCGGCTCGTTGGCGGCGTAGTGGGCCTGTGCCTCCCCGAGGGTGGTCTTCCAAATCTCTTCGTGGAGCTTGGTCAGCTCACGGCAGAGGGTGATGCTCCGCTCCGGGCCGAAGGCGTTCACGAGGTCGTCCAGCGTCGTGCGCAGCTTGTGGGGTGCTTCGTAGAAGATGACGGTCCGCTTTTCACCCAGAAGCTCAGCAAGACGCTCTTTTTTCTGCTTCCGGTTCACAGGCAGGAAGCCCTCGAACACCCAGCGGGAGGTGTCCTGGCCCGAGACGGCCAGCGCTGTCACGCAGGCGGACGCCGCCGGGACAGGCACGACTTTGATGCCCCGGGCCAGCGCGTCCCGCACGATGACCTCGCCCGGGTCAGAGACGCAGGGCATTCCGGCGTCAGAGCAGAGGGCGCAGTTCTCGCCCGCCTCAATGCGGCGCAGGATACCCTCGCCCTTCTGCAATGCGTGCTCGTAGTAGCTGACCATCGGCTTTTTCAGGCCCAGATAGTTCAGCAGCCGCATGGTCACGCGGGTGTCCTCGGCGGCCACGAAGTCCGCCGCGCCGAAGGTGGCGGCCACGCGGGGCGGCATGTCGTCCAGATTGCCGATGGGGGTTGCCACGATATAAAGAATACCGGCCATGATTGACCTCCCTGATGTTGTTATTTTACTTCTCCGTACATCGCCGCCCCGGCGGTGATGAGCACATCCGGTTCGATGCGCAGGCCGGTGCGGCGGTTTTTCTGGGCTTCCACAAGAAAAAGCCACGGCGCGGCGTCAGACTTATTCTTCACAAAGGCCAGACGCTTCGGCTCGAGGCGGTGCGCCCGCAGCACAGCCAGCACCTCGGCCAGACGCTCGGGCCGATGGCAGAGGGAAAGCTTTCCGCCGTCCTTCAGCAGGCGGAAACCACAGGCGCAGACATCCTCGAGGGTGCAGTCCGTCTCGTGGCGGGCCGTGGCACGGCCCGCGTCGGTGCTCTGCGGCCCGGCGGTAAAGTAGGGCGGGTTGCAGGCGCAGACATCGAACTGGCCCTCCCCTTCCCGGAAGGTGCGCAGGTCGGTGAGATAAGGGGTGATGTGCTCGATGCCCTGCGCGGTCACAGCCTCCTGTAAGAGCGCACTGGCCTCGGGCTGCAATTCCACGGCGGCGCAGAGGCCGCGATGGCCCCGGTCGTGCCACTCAAGGCTCACGATGCCGCAGCCGGAGCACAGGTCTGCCGCCTTCTGGCTGCGCCGCGGCTCGCAGAAGCGGGCCAGCAAAAGCGCGTCCGAGCCGAACCGGTGGACGGCGGAGCAGTATACTTCTGTTTTATTATACAAAATCTCGGTAGAATGTTCCATACGCCCAGCCGAAATCCTCCGACAAAATATTGTGTCCCGAAAGATGAAAAAATTATGCAAGAAAGAAAAGCAGCAGACCCGCCTGGCAGGTCTGCTGCTTTTGATGCGTTATTCGCGCGCTATCTGCTAAAAATTATTCAGCGGTGATAGCACCGGTGGGGCAAGCACCCTCGCAAGCGCCGCAATCGATGCAAGCGTCTGCGTTCACAACTGCAACGCCGCCCTCAACAGCGACTGCACCAACGGGGCAAGCGCCCTCGCAAGCGCCGCAGCCAACACATGCGTCAGAAACCTTGTGTGCCATAATAGAACTCTCCTTTATCTCCCCGTGCTCAGTATTTATGAAGAAATCTGCCCCTGCACGGCTCTGGCAGACCCCTCGGAAATCGTATCCTTGACTGCATTCTAACAAAGCCGTTTCAAAAAGGCAAGACTAACCGTACCCGCCCAAAAGCAATTTTTCGTTTTTTGGTGGGTTGCACAAAAGCACAGGCTAACTTTTGGAGAAATTTGAAGAGGTTTTTTGGCGAAAATCACGAAGCAAAGTTAGTTTTAACAGACTAACCGCTCAGAGACCCCGCTATTTCCAGCCTCTTATTTTTTATCTTTTCTGCCGCAGCCGGGGCAGGACGAGGTGCCGTTGGCGTTGGCCGAAGCCACCACCGGGGCAGGGTCGCGCACGCCGGAATAATCGTCGTCCGGGTCGGGGCGGCGGGGTGCGCGCTTGCCGCCGGAGATATACTCGCAGACGCTCACCTTATAGTACCGGGGCGCGAAGGCCTCGGTGCCGCAGCGCACCCGCAGATAGCCGGAGATGGGGTTGACCTCGAGCACAGTGCCGAGGCCGTCTGGTGTGCGGACGGTGCTGCCCACCATGGGCATGATGCTGTTCAGGTACTCGTAGGCGCTCTCCTCGTAGGCCAGGCAGCACATCAGGCGGCCGCAGGCACCACTGATCTTGGTCGGGTTGAGGGAAAGACCCTGCTCTTTTGCCATCTTGATGGAGACGGGCTGAAAGTCTTTCAGGAAGCGGCTGCAGCAGAAGGGCTGGCCGCAGATGCCCAGACCGCCTATCATCTTGCTCTCGTCGCGCACGCCGATCTGGCGCAGCTCGATGCGGGTGTGGAAGATGCCGGCCAGATCCTTGACCAGCTCACGGAAGTCCACACGGCCATCGGCGGTGAAATAGAACATGATCTTGGAGCGGTCGAGGGTGTATTCGGCCTCCACCAGCTTCATTTCCAGCCCGTGGCGGGCGATGCACTCCTGGCAGGTGTGGTAGGCGCGCTTTTCGTCCTCACGATTCTGGCGCATCCGGCGCACATCCACGCTGTCGGCCATCCGGGTGATGGGCTTGAGGGCCTTGGGGACAGCGGAGTCGGCGATCTCCTTCACGCCCTGCACCACTTCGCCGCACTCCACGCCCCGGGCTGTCTCGACGATAACATAGTCGCCGGTCTTGATGGGGGTGTCTGCGGGGTCAAAATAATAGGTCTTGCCGTTGTCCTTGAAACGGACGGATATAACTTTCTTCATAGCATTCCTCTTTGAGGTCGTATCGAACGTATATAAGCCCGGAACATGGGCCTTATGCAGTCTGGATAGGCGCTGTGCCTGAAATTGCGATAAAATTCCATTCTGCATTCTAGTATAGCATAATCCGGCCCGTATTTCCACGAAATATGGCAAGAAAGTAGCCGGGATCTTCCCATTGACTTCCTAAACTAAGGCGATTTAAGGAAAGTTTTGTTAAAGATTTACTTCAGGACTATTGCAAGGGGGATTCCCTTGTGTATAATAGGAATGATAAGAAGCGTTCAGAGGGTACTGCTGTGGCTGCGGCGTACCTCTTGCCGCGCGGCGGCATAAAAAAGAAATGGATAGGAAATCATGGAAAAATTCAGTGTCAAAAAGCCGTTCACCATCCTTGTTGCGGTCATCATGGTCCTGCTGCTGGGCTTCGTGTCCATCACGAACCTGCAGACGAACCTTCTGCCCGACATCAGCACGCCATACCTCATGGTGGTCACTGTCTACCCCGGTGCCAGCCCGGAGCGTGTGGAATCAGAAGTCTCCGATGTGATGGAGAACGCGCTGGGTACAGTGTCCGGCGTCGAGAGCATCACGGCGACCTCGGCAGAAAACTACAGCCTTCTGCTCATGAAATTCGCCGAAGGCACCGACATGAACAGCGCGATGGTCAAGACCTCCAATAAGGTGGACCAGACTGCGTCCAGTCTGCCCAGCACCTGTCTGACCCCCTCCATCATCGAGTACAGCCTGAACATGAACGCCTTTATGACGGTGGCTGTCAGCCGGGAGGGCAGCGATGTCTACGATCTGTCGGATTTTGTGGATAACACCCTCGTGCCTTATGTGGGCCGCACCAGCGGCGTTTCCAGTGTGTCGGCCAACGGCCTCATCGAAAAGATGGTGCAGGTGCAGCTGAATCAGGATAAGATAGACGAAGTGAACGCCCGCCTGTTGGAACTCATCGACACCCAGCTGGCCGACGCCCGCGCCCAGCTCGACGCCGCGGAGGCGCAAATCGCCGAGGGCCGCGCCGAGTATGAAAAACAGCTGAAAAACTTCGGCAACACCGTCTCCGATACGGTCATGGCAGAGATGGGTACGGAGGTGGCCGACGCCGTCACCGTCGTGCGCGACCAGGCGCAGGCTTTGCTGAACAGCGTCAACCAGCTCATCGGCGTGGTCAATGAACCGGAGATCCAGCAGGCCCTCATCGACGTCCGCGACGGCCTGCAGCGTGTCGTGGACCAGTTCAACCAGACCGGTATGCGGGACATCGACTCCCTCATCGAGATCGTCGGCGAGCTGCGCGACATCACCGATAGGCTCACCGCCGCTCTGCAAGAGCTGCAGGGCCGTCTGGGTACCAGCGACGGCACCGTCTCCGACCTTGCCGACGAGCTGGAAGTCTCCAACAGCCTGAGCACCATTTATAAGACTCTGGACGAGGTCATCAAAGCCATGGACAATGTCCCCGGCCTGATGAACCAGTTCTCCGTCGCTCTGGGCAGCTATTCCAGCCAGCAGCTCAGCGCCTATATGCGTTTTACCGAGGCCCGCGAGATGCTCAAGGACTATGAGAACCAGCTGGAAGACGCCAAGCAGCTCTACGAGGAGAGCAAGGAAAAGGCCCTTGCCAGCGCCGATGTGGCCAAGCAGCTGGACATCAAGACCCTCGCCCAGCTCATCTACGCTCAGAACTTCTCGATGCCTGCCGGCTACGTCGCCGATAAGAGCGGCGAGTCCTGGCTGCTGAAGGTCGGCGAAGAGTACGACAGCGTTTCGGACATCGAGGGCGCACTTCTGCTCCACGTCGATGGCTTCGGCGATGTCCGCCTCTCCGATGTGGCCGACGTGGCCGTCATCGACAACGCCGAGGCCAGCTACACCCGCCTGAACGGGGAGCGGGCCGTGGTGCTGAAAATTTTCCGCAACGCCAATTCCAGCGCCAGCAGCGTCTCGGACGGCTGCCTGAATGCCTTCAAGGAGCTGCAGGCTCAGTATTCTGACCTTCACGTCGTCGTCCTGTCCAATCAGGGCAACTACATCACCATCATCGTCAACAGCATCATCAGCAGTATGCTGGTGGGCGCTGCGCTGGCCATCATCGTGCTGGCCATCTTCCTGAAGGACATCAAGCCCACCCTCGTGGTCGGCGTCAGCATCCCGCTGTCCGTCCTGTTCGCCGTCGTTCTGATGTACTTCACCGGCCTCGACATGAACATCATGACGCTGGCGGGCCTGTCGCTGGGTGTCGGTATGCTGGTGGATAACTCGGTCGTCGTCATCGAGAACATCTACCGTCTGCGGGGCCGGGGCGTACCGGCGGCCCGCGCCGCCGTGCAGGGCGCTCGTCAGGTGGGAATGTCGGTCGTGGCATCCACCCTTACTTCGGTCTGCGTCTTCCTGCCGGTGGTGTTCGCCTCCGGTACGGTGCGCAGCCTGCTGCAGCCCATGTCCATGTGCATCGGCTACTGCCTGATGGCCTCTCTCATCGTAGCCATCACCGTCGTGCCTGCCGCTGCTTCCACTGTCCTGAAAAAGGCTGAGCCGAAGCGTCTGGTCTGGTTCGAAAAGATTCAGGATAAGTATGCCCACAGCCTCGAGTGGTGCCTGCGGCACCGCGCTCTGCCGCTGCTGGCCGCTGTCGTGCTGCTGGCCTTCTGCGGCTGGAAGGTCTTCTCCATGGGCGTCGTCCTTCTGCCCGAAATTTCCAGCAATGAGGCCACCATCGCCCTCTCCACCGACGACGGCCTGACCAAAGAGGAATCCTACGGTGTGGCCGGACAGGTCGTCGAGGCCGTCATGGCCGTGGACGGCGTGGAAGAGGTGGGCGTCACCACCGATACCACTGTGGCCGGCATCGACATCGGCCAGCTGGGCCTGCCCAGCGCTATTACCGACCTGCTGAGCGCCGCCAACAGCTACGGCAGCTACCAGTTCAACGTCATGCTGGACGAGTCACTGTCCTCTACCCGGATCGCCGCCGTGGAGCAGGCCCTGAATGATGCCGTTTCCGGCGTCGGGAACTGCACCGGCACCGTCGAGATCAGCGGTATGCAGGATCTGACCAGCCAGCTGAGCAGCGGCCTCTCTGTCAAGATCTACGGCCCCGACGCCGATACCATTACTGCACTGGGCGATAAGGTCGTCCAGATGGTCAACGACACCGAGGGCTTCGCCAATGCCGCCACCGGCCTCGGTCAGGGCGATGCGACCATCAATCTGGACATCGACCGCGACAAGGTCCGCGCCTATGGCCTGACGGTTGCGCAGGTCTACCAGCAGATCGCCGCCAAGCTCACCACCACCACGACGGCGGAGACGCCCGTCACGGTAGACGGCTCCACCATGAAAGTCCAGATCAGCGATAATCTTGACCCTATGACCAAGGAAAACATGATGGACATGACCTTCACCACCAGTGTCATGGACGCCACCGGCACTACCACCACCGGCACCTGCACGCTGGGCGATATTGCTTCCTGGACGACGGGTACTGCCCCCGACTCCATCACCAGCGAGAACCAGACCCGCTACATCACGGTGACGGCAGACACGCTGGACGGCTACAACACCACGGTCCAGTCCCGCGTGCTGCAGAAGACGCTGGACGCCTTCGCCCTCACCGATGAGATGCCCGAGGGCTGCTCCTTCTCGCTGGGCGGCGAGTCCTCCACCGTCAACCTGATGGTCGATGAGATGGTGCAGTGGATGGCTTTGGCCCTGCCCTTCGTCTATCTGGTCATGGTGGCTCAGTTCCAGAGCCTGCTGTCCCCCTTCATCGTCCTGTTCACGGTGCCGCTGGCCTTCACTGGCGGCCTGCTGGGTATGCTGGTCACCGGCCAGCAGCTGACCATGATCTCCCTGATGGGCTTCATCGTCCTGATGGGTACCGTCGTCAACAACGGCATTGTCTTCGTGGACTACGCCAACCAGCTGCGTCTGGGCGGTCTGGAGCGCCGTGCGGCCCTTGTCGCCACCGGCAAGACCCGTATGCGTCCTATCCTCATGACCACCCTGACCACCGTTCTGGCCATGCTGCAGATGGTGTTCAGCAACGATATGGCGAGCCAGCTCATGAGCGGCATGGCCATCGTCATCATCTGCGGCCTGAGCTATGCCACCCTGATGACCCTGTACATCGTCCCCATCCTCTACGACATCCTCTTCAAGAAGCCGCCGCTGGTGGTCGATGTAGGTGACGACGGAATGGACGACATCCCCGATGATGCCGCCGAGTATATCGCGCAGTCGAACGCCGCCGAGGCTCAGCCGGAAGCATAATTTTATACAGATTCAAAAGGGAGCTGTTGCATTTTGCAGCAGCTCCCTTTTCTGTTTCGCAATATATCCAAAAAATCTCTCGAAATTTTGGAAGATAAATCTAAAAGCATTCTCACACAAGTCTGGAAAACTGTGCTATAATCATAATTATGGACGAGGCCGGGGCTGCGCTGCCCTGACCGAAAATAATGAAGAAGGAGGCGAGCCTTATGGCACAGTTCCGCTCCAAGCCCTTTGGTGTGACCAAAAACGGCGATAAGGTGGATGAATACATCATCTCCAATCCCGGTGGACTTGAGATCAGCGTGCTGAACTATGGCTGTGTGATCAAAAATCTCTTCGTCCCTACAAAAACGGGTCCGGTGGATGTGGTCGTCGGACACGACACCCTCGCCGACTATGAGGCGGATTTCAACTCATCCGGCAGCACCTGCTGCGGTGCGTTCGTGGGCCGGTACGCCAACCGCATTGAAAATGCGGAATTTTCTCTCAGCGGGAAGACCTACAAGCTGGAAGCCAACAATGGCAAAAATCACCTGCACGGCACCTTCCCCCGCAAAATTTACGATGTGAAGATGTTCGGCGACACCCTTTTGATGGAGACCGAAAGCCCGGCGGGCGAAGACGGTTTCCCCGGAAATCTGAAGGTCAGTGTGCGGTATATCCTCACGCCAGACAACACCCTGCGGATGGACTACCGTGTGTCCACTGACGAGGACACCATCATCAACCTGACCAACCACACCTACTTCAACCTCGACGGCGGCGGCAATGTGCTGGGCCAGAAGCTCCGCATTTACGCTTCCAACTACCTCGAGGGCAACAACGAGACCTGCCCCACGGGTAAGATCCTGCCTGTGGACGGTACGCCGATGGACTTCCGCACCGGAAAGCCTCTGGGACGCGACCTCGACACCGGCTTCTACCAGACCACCATGGCGGGCGGCGGCTTCGACCACTGCTATGTCCTCGACCGGCCCCGGGGTGCCAGCCAGAGCCTCTGCGCCTGGGCGTCCAGCGACAAGACCGGCATCAGCATGAAGATGTACACCACCCAGCCGGGCATCCAGCTCTACACCGGCAACTTCCTGCAGGACTGCCCCTCCCCCGGCAAGGGCGGCGTCCCGCTGGAAAAGTACGGCGGCTTTGCCCTTGAGACCCAGCACTTCCCCTGCAGCCCCTCTCACCCGGAGTTCCCGACGACGGTGCTGCGGGCAGGCAAAGTCTTCCGAGCCAACACTACGCTCCGCTTCTTCACCGGCCGTCAGTGCGGCCGATTATAAAAGAGAATCCGTTTTCTAAGCAAATATCAGCCGCAGCAAAGGGCAGCTCTCTTGTGGGAGCTGCCCTTTGCTGTTTTTTGCGTGTCCTCTCCATGCCTTGCAGACTAAAAATCTTTGCAGTTCATCAGACTGGATGAAAAGATGCAACAAAAATACATTTTAATAAAAAAGCCGGTACTTGATTCTCTGTGCAAAAAGCGGTATCCTTTAGGCAGACAGAGCACAAGGGCTCTGTGCGAAGCAACATTTGGAACAAGAGAGGTACTGGACATGGCTATTTTGGTTTCCGGCGGCGCAGGCTACATCGGCAGCCACACCTGCATCGAGCTTCTGAATGCCGGCTACGACGTCGTCGTGGCGGACAATTACTATAATGCATCCCCTGTGGTCCTCGACCGCGTCAAGCAGATCACCGGCAAGGACTTCCGCTTCTATCAGGCCGATATGACCAAACACGAGGATGTGGAGAAGATCTTCGCCGAGTGTCCCGACATCACGGCGGTCATCCAGTTCGCAGCCTATAAGGCCGTTGGCGAGAGCGTGTCCAAGCCCATCGAATACTACTACAATAACCTCAACTGCACGCTGGTCATCCTGGATGTGATGCGCAAGCACAACTGCCACAACTTCGTGTTCAGCTCTTCCGCCACCGTCTACGGCGACCCCGCCAGTGTGCCGATCACCGAGGACTTCCCCGTGGGTGCAACCACCAACCCCTACGGCACCACCAAGGCCATGACCGAGCGCATCCTCACCGATGTCTGCAAGGCTGACCCCACCCTGAACGTGGCTCTGCTGCGCTACTTCAACCCCATCGGCGCCCACAAGTCCGGCCTCATCGGCGAGGACCCCAACGGCATCCCCAACAACCTCATGCCCTACATCGCCAAGGTGGCTGTGGGCAAGCTGGAAAAGGTCCATGTCTTCGGCAATGACTACCCCACTCCCGACGGCACCGGCGTCCGCGACTACATCCATGTCGTGGACCTGGCCCGCGGCCATGTCTGCGCCATCAAGAAGCTGGAAACGAACTGCGGCCTCTTCATCTGCAACCTCGGCACCGGCAAGGGTTACAGCGTGCTGGATGTCATCCACGCCTTCGAGAAGGCCTGCGGCAAGCCCATCCCCTACGTCATCGAGGCCCGCCGCCCCGGCGACATCGCCGAGTGCTATGCTGACCCCACCAAGGCCAGGAATGAGCTTGGCTGGGTGGCTGAGTACGGCATCGAGGAAATGTGCGCCGACAGCTGGAACTGGCAGAAGAAGAACCCTGACGGCTACCACAGCGCGAACTGAATAAAAAACGATAAGAGCCTGTACGGCGGGTACTTCCCGGGTACAGGCTCTTATTTTTTGCACTTTTTCTGATATTCGAGGAAGGCGGCATGATTTTTTTCAGAGAACAGTTCAGAACAGCCCCGTTTCTCTTGACAACGCCGGAAAGTTAGCCTATATTACTGTTGTTAATGCAAACTAACAAACGCGCTCGAGAGGAACATTCCATATGACGTTGAAAGATTTGAACATCGGCGAGACCGCCGTGGTCGGGACCGTGGGCGGCGAAGGCGCTCTGCGGCAGCATTTTCTGGATATGGGGCTGATCCCCGGTGAGGAGGTCACGCTGGTCAAATTTGCCCCGATGGGCGACCCGATGGAGCTGAGCATCCACGGCTACGAGCTGACCCTCCGGCTGGACGATGCCGCCCGCATCGGGGTCACTCTGGCCAAAGCCCCGGCGGTGAAAAAGGCGGCGGCAGAAAGTGACAAGCCGGTGGAGCACCCGGGCCTCGGCGAAGGCGGACGCTACCACACCAAAAAGGGCGAGAACCCTCTGCCCGACGGCACGACCCTTACCTTTGCGCTGGCGGGCAACCAGAACTGCGGCAAGACGACCCTCTTCAACCAGCTCACCGGCTCCAACCAGCACGTCGGCAATTTCCCGGGTGTGACGGTGGACCGCAAGAGCGGTGCGATCCGGAATAACCCGAATACGGAGGTCACAGACCTGCCCGGCATCTACTCCATGTCGCCCTATACCAGCGAGGAGATCGTGACCCGGCAGTTCATCATCGGCGAGAAGCCCACGGGCATCATCAATATCGTGGACGCCACCAACATCGAGAGGAATCTGTACCTCACTATGCAGCTCATGGAGCTGGATACGCCGATGGTGCTGGCGCTGAACATGATGGACGAGATGCGCGGCAACGGTGGCACTGTCCGCATCAATAAGATGGAGGCCATGCTGGGCATCCCGGTCGTGCCGATCTCTGCGGCAAAGAATGAGGGTGTGGACGAGCTGGTGGATCATGCGCTCCATGTCGCAAAGTATCAGGAGCGGCCGGGCCGGATGGATTTCTGCAGCGAGGAGGATCACGGCGGCGCAGTCCACCGCTGCATCCACGGCATCATCCACCTGATCGAGGATCATGCCGAGGCCGCAGGCATCCCGGTGCGCTTTGCGGCCACAAAGCTCGTGGAGGGCGACCAGCGCATCGAGGCGGCCCTGAAGCTCGACCAGAACGAAAAAGAGATGATCGAGCACATCATCGTCCAGATGGAGCAGGAGCGGGGTCTGGACCGCGCCGCCGCCATCGCGGATATGCGGTTCCACTTCATCCACCAGCTGGTGGAGCAGACCGTCGTGAAGCCCCGCCAGAGCAAGGAGCAGCTCCGCTCGGCCCAGATCGACCGGTTCCTCACGGGCCGCTATACCGCCATCCCGGCCTTTGTGGGCATCATGGCGCTAGTGTTCTACCTCACCTTCGGCGTCATCGGTCTGGCGCTCCAGAACCTGCTGGAAGTGGGCATTGATGCCCTGACCGCCGCGGTGGACTCCACCCTCACGGCGTGGAACGTCAACGCAGCCGTCCACTCGCTGGTCATCGATGGCATCTTCACCGGTGTGGGCAGTGTGTTGAGCTTCCTGCCCATCATCGTGACCCTGTTCTTCTTCCTCTCTCTGCTGGAGGATACCGGATACATGGCCCGCGTGGCATTCGTGATGGATAAGCTTCTCCGCCGCATCGGCCTCTCGGGGCGCAGCATCGTGCCAATGCTCATCGGCTTCGGCTGCACCGTCCCCGGCGTCATGGCCAGCCGCACCCTGCCCTCGGAGCGCGACCGCAAAATGACCATCCTGCTCACCCCCTTTATGAGCTGCTCGGCCAAGCTGCCCATCTACAGCCTGTTTGCGGCGGCCTTCTTCCCGGAGCACGCGGCTCTGGTGATGGTCAGCCTCTATTTCCTCGGCATTGCGGTGGGCATTCTGATGGCCATCCTGCTGAAGAGCAGTGTCTTTAAGGGCGAGGCCGTCCCCTTTGTGATGGAGCTGCCCAACTACCGCCTGCCCGGCCTCAAGAATGTGGTCCAGCTGCTCTGGGAAAAGGCCCGCGATTTCCTCCAGCGCGCCTTTACGGTCATCTTTGTGGCGACCATCATCATCTGGTTCCTGCAGAGCTTCGACCTGCGGCTCAGCCTCACCGCTGACCCGCAGCAGAGCATCCTTGCATGGCTGGCCAGCGGTATCGCGCCGCTGTTTGCGCCACTGGGCTTTGCCGACTGGCGGGTGTCTACGGCCCTGATCACCGGCTTTATGGCCAAGGAGAGCGTCGTTTCGACCCTCACCATCCTCTATGGCTCCTCTGCGGCCTTTGCCGCCGCGCTGTCCCCGGCGGCGGCTGCACCCCTGCTGGTGTTCTGCCTGCTCTATACGCCCTGCATCGCGGCGGTGGCCTCGGTCAAGCGGGAACTGGGCGGCAAGTGGGCGTTTATCATGGTGGCAAATCAGTGCATCGTAGCATGGCTGGCGGCCTTCGGCACGCGGCTCATCATGATGCTGTAAAGAAAACGGAAACAGGGAGCGGCCTGCAAGATGCGGGCCGCTCCTTTTCTCTTGACAATCGCTGCGTTTTTGTGCTATTATTACTTCAAATTTGAATGATACAATTTTGAATCACAAGGAGGCGCCCCATGAATACCCCGGGCATCGAATTTGGGCGGAAGACCTCGGCGGCTTACGCCGCCCTCTGCAAGCCCCTGTGCCAGAAGCTCCATCTGCCCCAGACGGCTTTTGACATCCTGATGTTCCTCGCCAACAACCCCGGCTACCAGACTGCCAGCGACGTGGTAGAGGTGCGCAAACTGAAAGCAAACCTCGTCTCGGTGAACGTAGACCGTCTGGTGCAGGAGGGCTACCTCGTCCGCGAGGCTGACCCCGGCGACCGCCGCCGCACCCTGCTGCGCTGCACCGAAAAAGCCTGCCCCATCATTGAGCAGGGCCGGGCCTTGCAGGAGGAATTTGGTGCGCGTTTGCTGGAACACACCAATGAAGCACAGCGAAAGGCGTTCTTCGAGACGATGGACATCATAAATAAGAATCTGGACGCCATTCTGGAAGGAGAAACATGAACATTTTATTTACGATCTTAGTCACCTTTTTCGCCGGCATGGGCGCGGGCCTCGGCACCGGCTTTGCGGGCATGAGCGCGGCGGCTGTCATCAGCCCCATGCTCATCACCTTTCTGCATATGGACCCCTATATGGCCGTGGGCATCGCCCTCTCGTCGGATGTGCTGGCCAGCGCCGTATCGGCCTACACCTACCATAAAAACAAGAACCTCGACATCAAAAACGGCCTCATCATGATGGTGAGCGTGCTGGTGTTCACGGTGGTGGGCAGCTGGGTGGCCAGCCTGCTCCCCTCGGCCACGATGGGCAGTTTCTCGGTGTTCATGACCTTCCTGCTGGGCATCAAGTTCATTGTCCGGCCCGTCATGACCACCAAAGAGGCCATGCAGGGCGTCAGCGCAAAGAAGCGGGCCATCCAGTCCATCGTCTGCGGCATCCTCATCGGCTTCATCTGCGGCTTTATCGGCGCAGGCGGCGGCATGATGATGCTCCTCATCCTCACCAGCGTCCTCGGCTACGAGCTGAAAACGGCTGTGGGTACCAGCGTGTTCATCATGACCTTCACGGCCCTGACCGGAGCTGTCAGTCACTTTGCCATCGGCGGCGCACCGGACTGGCACGTCTGGGTGCTCTGCGTCGTCTTCACCCTGCTGTGGGCGCGCATCGCGGCGGTCTTTGCCAATAAGGCCGACGCCAAGACCCTCAACCGCGCCACCGGCATCATCCTCGTCATCCTCGGCGTGGTGGTCATGGGCTTCAACTGGCTCAGCTGACCGTATCCGGACAAAAAGAAATGCCTGTGCGGCAGATGCTGCACAGGCATTTTTAATGTTCTTTTAACGGACGAACTCGACCTCAACGTCGCCGTTCTTGGTGGCGAGGTTCAGCTTGTTGGGGGCATCTGCATTCTGCTGCAGGGTGTCCTTGCCGAAGAAGACGAAGTTCTTGTCGCTGGCGTCGGAGACGCGGATCTTGCCGCCGCCTGCGGCCAGATCAAAGCCGTAAGAGCTGCCGCTGCCGATCACAGAGCCGGTGATGCTGCCGTTCTGCACCTTGGCGTTGCAGACGTTGGCAGAGATGTTTTCCAGCTTGAGGGTGCCGCTGTTCTGGATGGTGGCAGCCACATTCTGGGAGGTGACGCCGCTCATGGTGATCTTGCCGTTGCGGGTGGTGCCGCTCAGGGTGGAACCGTTGAAGTTCGATACCTCGATGCGGCCATTGTCAGTGGTGAGGCTGGCGGTCTGTGCCGAAACGCCGTCCAGCGTGATGCTGTCGTTGGTGGTGCTGACGGTGATGTTTGCCAGCGTCTGGCGGGGTACCTGCAGCGTCAGGGTGCAGCTGCGGGTGTCCTCACTCTGGATGATGAGGGAAGCGTTGGGCTCCCGGGTCTTGGTCACGGTGAGGGTGCTGCCCGCCACCGTGAAGTCGTAGAGCTTGGAGCTTTCAAAGGCGTAGCTCGAGGTGTAGGTGTAATCGGCGCGGATGTGGTCGATGTCGGCGGCCTGCAGAATGACCGCAGCGCTGTTGTCCTGCACCACGATGGCGTTGATGCCGGCCGGTGCGTCATAGCTGGCGCTGTAAGTGGCCACAGGTGCTGCCGCGCCGCAGAAGAGCGCAGCCGCCGTGACAGCCGTCAGAAGAGCGAGAAGAAACTTTTTCATAAGGAAAACCTCCTGTCGCAATAAAATAGATGAGCGGAATGTCCCGCAGAAGATTTTACTTTATCCGTCCGGGCCGCAGCTGCGGCCGGATAGAATTTCTCACCTTAAAAATACCGCAGCAGAGAAAAAAAGTCAAGAGAGAAAAAATGAACAATAAAAAACGCCTGCACAGTGGTGCAGGCGCAAAAGCAGGATAAATTATTTTTCTTCGATGGTGGAGTGCTCGATGACATAGTCGGCAGCGCGGCGGATGCCCTCGTTGCGGCGCATGGCCTCCACGTTGGACGCAGCCTTGACTTCCTCGAGGGTCTTCTTGGTGCGCTCAGCGCGCTCGGACAGGGTCTTGTCGATGTCCTCCTCAGTGGGAACGAGGTCCTCGTTCTGAGCAATCTGCAGCAGGGCCATCCGGGCGCGGGTGTTCTTCTCCGCAGCAGTGCGGACAGCGGCAGTGAAGCTCTCGCGGGTCTGATGGATCTGGCTCAGGTAGCGGTCGAGGCTCAGGCGCTGCATCTGCAGCTGCTGCTGGATCTGCTCCATCTCCTGCTGATAGGCGCTCTCGACGAGAACGCTGGGCAGCTCGCCCTCAGCGGCTGCGGCCAGCTGGGTGAGGATGGCGTCCTTGGCGCGGTTGAGCGCGGCGGCGTGTTTATTGTCGTGGAGCTGCTGACGGATCTGGGCGCGGAACTCGTCCATGGTGTCCACATTGGCAGCCTTCTTGGCAAAATCGCTGTTCAGAGCGGGCAGCTGGCGGACACAGACGTCGTGCAGCTTGATTTTGAAGACCACGGGCTTGCCGGCCAGGTCCTTGACGTGGTAGCGTGCCGGGAAGGTGACGAAGATGTCGAACTCCTCGCCGCCCTTGTGGCCGAGGATGCCTTCCTCGAAGCCGGGGATCATCCGGCCGCTGCCCAGCTGCAGGGTCTGGTTCTGGGCGGTGCCGCCGTTGAAAGGCTTGCCTTCCAGCAGGCCCTCGTAGTCGATGTGGACGATGTTGCCCTTGACGGCCGGACCCTTGTGAGGCACCAGCTCAGCGGCCATGGCGCGGCGGCGCTCCAGCACAGCGTCGATCTCCTTGTCGGTGACTTCCGGGGTGACGCACTCGGTCTTGAAGCCGGTGGTCTGGGTCAGATTCAGCTCAGGCTGCAGGGCGGTGGTGGCAGTGGCCACAAAGCCCTCGTCCTTCTTCACGCTGACCAGGTCGTAGACCGGCTCGTCCACAGCGTGGAAGCCGTGTTCTGCCATCGCTGCGTCGTATAGGGCCGGGACATCCTTGTCCATCAAATCGTTGATGGCGTCGTACCAGAAGGTGTGCTCGCCGCGGTCGGCCTCGATCTGGGCGCGGTCAGCCTCGCCCTTGGCAAAGCCCTTGATGGTGTACGTTGCGCGGGTGCGCTCGTACACGGCGTTGGACGCAGCTTCCAGCTCCTCAGCCGAAGCGCTGAAAGTCATTTTGCAGACACTCTTTTCGGGAGTTTCCACGCTTACCAGTTTCATAGGTTCTACCCTCCGTGCTGCCCCCTGAAAGGGCAAGATTCAAAACATTATGAAGTTATTATAGCACAATAAGCTCAAAAGCGGTATAATAAAAAGAAAGAAAATCTGTTCTTTTGTCAGCGAATGGAGTCCCGGGCGCTGCAAAACGGAAGGAAGTGTACACCTCATGCGTTTGTTCGACGTTCTCGGGCCGGTGATGATCGGCCCCTCCTCCAGCCATACGGCGGGTGCAGCCCGCATTGGATATACGGCTCAGAAGCTGCTGGGCGATGTCCCCGCCGAGGCGGACATTGGACTCTACGGCAGCTTTGCCACCACAGGCCGGGGCCACGGCACCGACCGTGCGCTGGTGGCGGGCCTGCTGGGCCTCCGCCCAGACGACCCCCGCCTGCCCGACAGCTTCGCGCTGGCCGAGGAGGCCGGCATGAAGTTCACCATCCATCCGGTGGAGCTCCGTGCCGCCCACCCGAATACGGCGGTGCTTACCTTAAAGAGTAAGGCGGGCCGGACCCTCGTCCTGAAGGCGGCCTCTGTGGGCGGCGGACGCATCCGCGTGACTGAGATCGACGGTGTGCCTGCCGACTTTGGCGGGGACAGCAACACCCTTATCATCCATAACGAGGACACCCCCGGCTGCATCGCCGAGGTCACTATGTCGCTGGCCCAGCGCCGCATCAATATCGCGTCCATGCAGGTGTTCCGCGCCGCGACGGGCGGCTACGCCGTTATGGTGCTGGAATGCGACTCCCACATCCCCCACGTGCTGGAACAGCAGATGGCCGTGATGCCGGGCATCCGCAAAGTCACCTGCCTGAACATCGACGAGCCGGAAGAATGCGAGGAGGGCTGAGAAGTGTCGTTTTTATCCTGTGAAGAGATGCTGGCCGCTGCCCGCAGCCAGAATATTTCCCTTTCGGAGGCCATCCTCCGCAGTGATTTAGCCGAGAGCCGCCTCACCGAGGCCCACAGCCGGGAGATGATGCACCACCTCTGGCAGGTGATGCAGGCCACCAGCCGGGACTATGACCCGGCCCAGCGCAGCCGAAGCGGCCTTTCGGGCGGCGATGCAGCCAGGGTGGAGCAGGCCCATCAAGAAGGAAAGAGCCTTGGCGGCGATTACCTCGCCGCAGTGACTGCCGAAGCTCTCAAGACCGCCGAGTGCAACGCCTGCATGAAGCGCATCGTCGCTGCCCCCACGGCGGGCAGCTGCGGCGTCCTGCCCGCTGTTCTGCTGCCGCTGGCCCGCAGCGGCGAGGCCGACGAAGAGTCCATTTGCGACGCCCTCTATGTCGCCGCCGGGTTCGGTCAGGTCATCGCGGCCCGCGCCACTCTCGCGGGCGCGGAGGGCGGCTGTCAGGCCGAGGTGGGCGCTGCCAGCGCGATGGCAGCCGCCGCTCTCTGCCACCTCAAGGGCGGCGCGCCTGAGCAGTGCGCCGCTGCCGCCGCAATGGCTCTGGGCAACCTGCTGGGCCTCGTCTGCGACCCCGTGGCCGGCCTCGTGGAAGTTCCCTGCGTCAAGCGGAATGTCGTTGGCGCAGTGAATGCCGTCTCCTGTGCGAATATGGCCCTTGCCGGGGTGGACTACGCCATCCCCTGTGATGAGGTCATCGACGCCATGGGCCGCGTGGGCAGCCTGCTCTCCCCCGACCTCCGCGAGACCGGTCAGGGCGGTCTTGCCGCCACGCCCACCGGCGTCCGCATTGCGCAGGCTCTGGCAGAGCAGGGCTGATGCATAGAAAATAAAAGAAAAGTGGATGAAAAGACGTTCTTTTTCAGGAATCTCAAAAATATTTCTGAAAAAGTGTTGACAAAACCCCGGTTCGGTGATAAAATACATCATGTTCCGAACGGAACGTATGCGTTGGTAGCTCAGCTGGATAGAGTGACTGACTACGAATCAGTAGGCCGGGGGTTCGAGTCCCTTCCATCGCACCAGAAAATGCCGTGAAATCGAAAGATTTCATGGC
>NZ_JBBNIH010000160.1:0-6955 GCF_040094125.1 Faecalibacterium longum | reverse complement strand
AGCTGGTAGAGCATCTGCTTGACGTGCAGGAGGTCACAGGTTCGAGTCCTGTACCGTCCACCATACAGTTCGTACTCAAACCCGATTCTTTACGAGAAAGGGTTCGGGTACGTTTTTTGTTTATCAGAGGTTCCGCGGAAGGACTACTCGGAACGGTAAACAGGAACGAGCAAAGGCAGGGTATCATCATGGCGATGGTATCCTGCCTTTTGTGCTATATGGCGCATTCTGGGTCAATCGCTGCGTACGCAGGAAAAAGGGCAAGCTCTGACATATAGGGGTGTTCTTTCCTTGGCGGGTGTGATATACTTGGCTCAACAAATCGGAATTTATATATAAAGGAGAATATTGATGAAACTGTTTTTATGTTCGCACTTTTCAAGTGTAGGAAGTCTGATAAAGGAAGAAATTGAAAATAAAAAAGTCGCATTTATTCCAACAGCTTCGCTGCGGGAAGGCTACACCGGTTATGTCGGCTCGGCTCGAAAATTATTCAAAAAGTTGGGAGCAATCGTAACTGAAATTGATATTTCAACGGAGGCTTATTCAACGATACAGTCTGTTTTTGAAGATGCGGATGTGATATATTTTACCGGCGGAAATTCTTTTTTCCTTATAGACCAGCTCCGTAAAACGGGAACGGATGAGCTGTTGAAGAAAGAATTGGCAAAGGGAAAACTGATGATTGGTGAATCGGCAGGTGCGATTATATGCGCTCCAAGCATCCAATATATCGAGCAAATGGATGAAAAGCCGGAGGACTACTCACAAGAAGATGATGCAGGGCTTGATTTGATTGATTTCTATGTTCTTCCGCATTATCTTACAGCACCATTTAAGAAAGTTACCGAGAAAATAATGACTGAGTTTTCGGATTTGAATCTATGCCCAATTAACAACCGTCAGGGAATTGTAATTGATGGTGAAGGTTCAAAGGTTATTTGCAAAGACTAATTTGAAAATTCCAGTTTGCCGTACTCGTTCCCAGCAGAGTTTGGGTCCGCCATCTGGTAAGAGCCATCCGCTTCGGCTGATGGCTCTTGTTGTTTCATCTGGCGCTTTACCGGGGTGTATGATATACTCAGACAGACAAAGGAGAAGAAACATGAACTACTACACCGCCCCCATGGAGGGCCTCACTGACCGAATCTGGCGTCAGGCGCACCAGCGCTGGTTCGAGGCACCCGGCGCGCCTGCCCGCTATTATGCCCCCTTCATCTCCCCGCCCGAGAATCGGGTGCTTATCAAAAAGAAGATGGCGGAGCTGGACCCGGCGGCGAACCCCGGCGCACCGGTCATCCCCCAGCTGCTGGCCAAAGACGGCGCTCTGGCCGCCTGGATGATAGGCGAGCTGCGGAAGATGGGCTACACTGAAGTCAACCTCAACTTCGGCTGTCCCTCCGGCACTGTCACCGCCAAAGGCAAGGGTGCCGGGATGCTGCGCGACCTCTCGAAGCTCGAAGCCTTTCTCGACGAAGTCTTCTCGCAGGCCGAAGGCCCCATCTCGGTCAAGACCCGGCTGGGCGTCACCAGCCCGGAGGAGTTCGAAGCCATCCTCGACCTCTACGACCGCTACCCCATCTGTGAGCTGACCATCCACCCCCGGGTCATGCGCCAGCTCTACCGGGGCGAGGCCGACCGCGCCGCCTTTGCAAAATATCTGCCCCACTGCCAGATGCCCGTCTGCTACAACGGCGACATCACTACCCCTGCCCAGCTGAAAGCACTGGAAGCGGAGTTCCCGAACCTCTCCGGCATCATGGTGGGGCGGGGCATCATCGCCGACCCGGCCCTGCTGCGGCAGGCTGTGGGCGGTGCGCCCGCTTCGAAGGAAGAACTGCGGGGCTACCTCGACGAGCTCTACCACGGCTACACCGAGGCCTTCGGCATGGCCAGCTGTGCCGTCAGCCGGATGAAGGCCCACTGGCACTACCTCATCCAGCGGTTCGAGGGCTCCGAAGCTTTCGAGAAGCAGCTGCGCAAGGCCCGGGAGGGCTGGGAGTATGAGGTGGTGGTGAACCAGCTGTTCACTCTGCCGCTTTTATGAGCCTGTGAGCAGCGCGAGGCTGAGAGGTCTATAAAACAAAAAGCCTGCCGTCCCGTAGGACAGCAGGCAAAAGGCAGAGATTCTCAGACGTTCAGATAGCTGCGCAGCATAGCCTGCAGCAGGTCGTCACGGTCCACTTTGCGGATGAGGGAACGAGCCCCCTTATAAGTCGTGATATAGGTAGGATCTTCGGACAGGATATAGCCCACCAGCTGGTTGACGGGGTTATAGCCTTTTTCCTTGAGTGCGTCGTACACCTGCTGCACGACTTCATGGATCTCGATGTCCTTCTGATCGTGGATGGAGAAAATGGCAGTTGCGTCGCCCACGAAATACACCCCCTTAAATAACTATGATTTATTGTACACGACTTGCGGCAAAACTTCAAGTTTCCCCAGTGAGATTTGCACATTTTGCTTAAATTTTTCCGATTTTATCATGCAAATCAGCGAAGCTGTTTTTGCAGAAAAGAGGCATATCATGATATACGGCATCGGCTGCGACCTCTGCGACACTGCCCGGATGGCAAAAAGCCTCGGCGGCCCCCATGGCTCCACCTTTGCGGCCAGAGTCTTCGGCCCGGCGGAGCGGGAGGCGCTGGGGCTTTCGGAGAAAGCTCCTTCCCCCCTCAGCGCCCATAAAGCCGCCAGTGCGGCGGCAGATTTCGCCGCGAAGGAAGCCTTCCTCAAAGCGGCCGGCACCGGCCTTGCAGGCCCCTTTGCGCTCTGTGAGATAGAGGCCGTCCGGCTGGAAAGCGGCGCGCCGGAATACCGCTTTTCGGGCGGCAGCGCCCAGTGGATGGACGAGCGCCATCTGAGGGCGCTGCTTTCCCTCAGCCACGACGGCGGCATGGCGCTGGCCTTCTGCATTCTGGAAACGGAAACCTGATTTTCTCTCCTGCATACAATGAGAGCAAGCTGCCCGCGTATGCATAGCCTGCCCCCGGCCTGTCCATAATAAGGCCAGAGGACGGCACCGCGCACCACATAGCGGGCCTCCCAGTATGCAAGGAGGGAGTTTTCATGGAGGTACACAGAGGAGAAGTTTTTTACGCCGACCTTTCGCCCGTTGTCGGCTCCGAACAGGGCGGCGTCCGCCCGGTGCTCATCGTGCAGAATGAGATAGGAAACCGGCACAGCCCTACGGTCATTGCAGCCGCCATTACATCCCGGCTGGACAAAGCCCGGCTTCCCACCCACATCAACATCCGGGCCGAAGATACGGGCCTTGCCAAGGACAGCGTCGTGCTGCTGGAGCAGATACGCACGCTGGATAAACACCGCCTGCGGGAGCGGGCCGGCCAGATCACTGCCGAGGACCAGCGCCGGGTGGACCAGGCGCTGGATGTGAGCCTCGGCCTGAGCTCCTATTAAACAAATGACCGCCCCCACAAAACGTGGAGGCGGTCATCTGCTTTTTTATTGGAAGTTGGATGGTCACTCAGATTTCTGGACGCTGTCCTCTGCGTCGTGGAGCAGGGCATACTCACGGATCTTTTTCAGCGTCTGCTCGCTCAGGATATGCTCTGCCTTGCAGGCATCCTCGGCGGCGACGTCCTCATCCACGCCCAGCTGCACAAAGAAATGGGTCAGCAGGCGGTGGCGGCTATAGATGCGCTCTGCGATCTCGCGGCCCGGCTCAAGAAGGGTCAGGTTGCCCTCGCCATCCACCGCGATATAACCGTTCTCCCGCAGCTTCTTCATGGCAATGCTGACGCTGGCCTTGGTATAGCCCAGCTCGTTGACCACGTCGATGGAGCGCACACGGCCCATCCGCTGGGTCAGCATAAGGATAGTCTCGAGATAATCTTCTGCGGATTGGTGGATCTGCATGTTATCGGCCTCCTGCCTCGTAAATTCCCTGTCCGGGGCACACAGGCGTTCCGGTCCGGTTTGTTATAGGATACCACATTCCGTACCGTGTTGCAAGCCATTCGCAGAAAGTTTGTCTATTCAAACTAAATCTACCCCGCGTAATTTCGTCACTTTACCGTCTCGAGATAGGCCGCCGGGCCGGAAGTGTAGAGGTCGCCGCCGTGGGCGTCGAGGATGACCGTCAGGGGCATTTTTTCCACGGTCAGACGGCGGACGGCCTCGCAGCCGAGGTCGGGCCACGCGATGACTTCCAACGTCTTGACGCTCTGGGCCATCAGCGCACCGGCACCGCCCAGCGCAGCCAGATAGACCGCGCCGTTGCGGACGACGGCCTCTTTGACGGCGGCGTCCCGCTTGCCCTTGCCTATCATAATTTTATTGCCCAGGTCCAGCAGGCGGGGGCTCATGGCGTCCATCCGTCCGCTGGTGGTGGGGCCGGCAGAGCCGATGACTTCGCCCGGGCGCTCCGGCGTGGGGCCGACGTAGTAGATGGCGCTGCCCTCGAGGTCAAAGGGCAGCTTTTCGCCCTTGTCCAGCGCTTCCAGCATCCGCTTGTGGGCCTGGTCGCGGGCGGTGTACACCACACCGGACAGCAGCACGGTATCGCCCGCTTTCAGGGGCGCGAGGTCTGCCGCCGTGCAGGGAGTTGTCAGTTCGTATTGCATTTGCATTCTCCTTTAGCGTCCTGGCCCTCTCCGTCATTGCTTCGCAATGCCACCTCTCCCAAAGGGAGAGGCTTTACTTTCCCGCCACGCTTTAAGGCTCTCCCTTTGGGGGAGCTGTCGAGCAACGCGAGACTGAGAGGGCAAGCCATCTCACAATGCGGCACTTGCCCGCCGGGTGACATGGCAGGAAACATTCACGGCCACCGGCAGACCGGCCACATGGGTGGGCATCTGCTCGATGGCGAGGCCGAGGCAGGTGGTCCTGCCGCCGAAGCCCTGAGGGCCGATGCCCAGCTCATTGATGGCCGTCAGAAGCTCTTTCTCGAGGTCAGCGTAATAGGGGTCGGGGTTCGGGACGTCCAGCGGGCGGAGCAGAGCTTTCTTGGCGAGATAGGCCACTTTATCAAAGCTGCCGCCCACGCCGACGCCCAGCACGATGGGCGGGCAGGGGTTGGAGCCGGCCAGCTTGACCGTCTCGATGACGAACTTCTTGAAGCCCTCCACGCCGTCGGCGGGCTTGAGCATCTGGATGCGGCTCATGTTCTCGCTGCCGAAGCCCTTGGGGGCGACGGTGATGGTGCAGCCGTCACCGTCCACCAGATGCACCGTGATGGCGGCGGGGGTGTTGTCGCCGGTGTTGCCCCGGCGCAGCGGGTCGGCCACGATGCTCTTGCGCAGATAGCCGTCGGTGTAGCCCCGCCGTACACCCTCATGGATAGCAGCCTCAAAACTGCCGTCGATATGGACGTCCGTACCCAGCTCCACGAAGACGCAGGCCATGCCGGTATCCTGACAGATGGGCAGATCCTCTTCTTTCGCCGCCGCGAGGTTCGACCAGAGCAGGTCGAGGGTGTTCTTTGCCAGCGGCCAGGGCTCTTCGGCCCGGGCCTTGTCCAGTGCTTCCTGCACGTCCCGGGGCAGGCGGGTGTTGGCCTCGATGCAGAGGCGGGCCACGGTGTCCGTGATCTGCTGCGCGGAAATGGTTCTCATAGGAGCTCCCTCCGTTTACAGGCGGGCCACGCCGCTCTCGCGGGCAGCTTTTGCCACAGCGTTCGCCACAGCCTCGGCCACCCGGGGGTCGAAGGCACCGGGGATGATGTTCTCTTCGCTGCGGTCATCGTCGGTGATGAGGTCCGCGATGGCGTAGGCGGCGGCCAGCTTCATCTTGTCGTTGATGTCGCGGGCGCGGACGCTCAGAGCGCCCTTGAAGAGGCCCGGGAAGCAGAGGACATTGTTGACCTGATTCGGGAAGTCGCTGCGGCCGGTGGCCATGACGCGGACGCCGCCGGCCTTGGCCTCGTCGGGCATGATCTCAGGGGTGGGGTTTGCCATGGCAAAGACGATGGCGTCCTTGTTCATGGTCCTGCACAGCTCGGTGGTCAGGATGCCGGGCTTGGACACGCCGATGAAGACGTCTGCGCCCTCAAGAGCTTCTTTCAGGCCGCCCTTGATCTGGCGGGGGTTGGTCACTTCGCCCAGCCAGTTCTTGTGGGCCTCGGCGCTGTTGCAGCCCTTGTACAGGGTGCCGAACTGGTCCACGGCGATGATGTCCCTGGCGCCGGCGGTCATCAGCATCTTGATGATGGCCGTACCGGCAGCGCCGGGGCCGTTCAGAACGATGTGGACGTCCTCCATCTTCTTGCCCACCACGCGCAGGGCGTTGATGAGGGCGGCGGTCACGACGATGGCCGTGCCGTGCTGGTCATCGTGGAAGACGGGGATGTCCAGCTCACGCTCCAGGGTCTCTTCGATCTCAAAGCACTCGGGGCTCTTGATGTCTTCGAGGTTGATGCCGCCGAAGGTGGGGGCGATAGCCTTGCAGGCCGCGATGACGCTGGCCGCGTCGTGGGCGTCGATGCAGATGGGGAAAGCATCCACGCCGCCGAACTCCTTGAACAGCACAGCCTTGCCCTCCATGACCGGCAGGCCTGCCTCGGGGCCGATGTCACCCAGACCCAGCACGGCGGTGCCGTTGGAGACGACAGCCACCATATTGCTCTTGAAGGTGTACTTGTAGACGTCGTCGGGGTTTTCCTTGATCTTGCGGCAGGGTTCAGCGACACCGGGGGTGTAGGCGGTGGACAGGTCATCGCGTGTCTTGACCTCCACCTTGCTCACGATGCCCACCTTGCCGTGGTGCGTCTCGTGCATTTCCAGAGCTGCTTTGTTGAAATCCATGGGTTTATCCTCCTTTATCAACCTCTCAGTCTCGCTGTCGCTCGACAGCTCCTCTAATAGGGACGCCTCTGGCGAAGAGATCAAGCTTTCCGATATGCCAAGGCCTCTCCTCGATAGGAGCAACAACGACGACCGCCGCCAGTGGCGGAAACAGGGAGTCGCTGTTGGGGCCGCGGCCAGCAAGACGCAAG
>NZ_JBBNIH010000159.1:0-4013 GCF_040094125.1 Faecalibacterium longum | reverse complement strand
GACGACCGCCGCCAGTGGCGGAAACAGGGAGTCGCTGTTGGGGCCGCGGCCAGCAAGACGCAAGCAAAGCGCTGCGGATGCTGGGTGCCGCAACCCGGGCAGTGGCACGGCGTTAGCCGTGACGGAGAGGTTTAGCCCGGAAGAAGAAATCGATACAGGAGGGAAATACCCAATGGTATATCGTATCTATGTTGAAAAGAAACCCGGCTTCGACGGCGAGGCCCAGAGCCTGCGCAATGAGCTCGTCTCCCTGCTGGGCATCAAGGAGCTGAACGGTCTGCGTCTGCTCAACCGCTACGACGTGGAGGGCATCGACGAGGCGCTGTTCGAGCAGTGCGTCCCCACCGTGTTCAGTGAGCCGCCGGTGGATAACACCTATGCAGAGCTGCCTGTCTCCGACGGCGTGTCTTTCGCCGTGGAGTATCTGCCCGGCCAGTTCGACCAGCGCGCCGACTCTGCCGCCGAGTGCATCCAGCTCATCAGCCAGGGCGACCGCCCGCTGGTGCGCTCTGCCCGCGTCTACCTGCTGGAAGGCACCCTGACCGATGAGCAGGTGGCTGAGATCAAGAAATACGTCATCAACCCGGTGGAGGCCCGCGAGGCTTCGCTGGACACCAGGGCTACCCTGAAGATGGAGTATCCCATCCCCACCGAAGTGGAGGTGCTGGACGGCTTCAACGAGCTGGATGAGGCAGGCCTGAAAAAGTTCATCGACGAGAAGGGCCTCGCCATGGACCTGGGCGACATCAAGTTCTGCCAGGAGTATTTCCGCTCGGAGAAGCGCGACCCGACCATCACCGAGATCAAGATGATCGACACCTACTGGTCGGACCACTGCCGCCACACCACCTTCGGAACCATTCTGGATGACGTCCAGATCGACGATGCCGTGGTGCAGGAGGCCTTCGACCGCTACATGGCCATGCGCGCCGACCTTGGCCGCGAGAACAAGCCCCGCTGCATGATGGACCTGGCCACCATCGGTGCCAAGGAACTGAAAAAGCAGGGCATCCTGAAGAACCTCGACGAGTCTGAGGAGATCAACGCCTGCACCGTGAAGATCAAGTGCGACGTCAACGGCAAGGATGAGGACTGGCTGTTCCTCTTCAAGAACGAGACCCACAACCACCCGACGGAGATCGAGCCTTTCGGCGGCGCTGCCACCTGCATCGGCGGCGCGATCCGCGACCCGCTGTCCGGCCGCAGCTACGTCTATCAGGCCATGCGCGTCACCGGCGCAGGCGACCCTCTCAAGCCCGTCAGTGAGACCCTGCCCGGCAAGCTGCCCCAGCGCAAGCTGGTGACCACCGCTGCCGCCGGTTATTCCTCCTACGGCAACCAGATCGGCCTTGCTACCGGTCAGGTGGATGAGATCTATCACCCCGGCTATGTAGCAAAGCGCATGGAGATCGGCGCTGTTGTGGGCGCAACGCCCGCTTCCCACGTCCGCCGCGAATGCCCCGCTCCCGGCGACGTCATCGTCCTGCTGGGCGGCCGCACCGGCCGCGACGGCATCGGCGGTGCCACCGGTTCCTCCAAGGCCCACAAGCTGGACAGCCTCGAGCACTGCGGTGCTGAGGTCCAGAAGGGCAACGCCCCCATCGAGCGCAAGCTGCAGCGCCTGTTCCGCCGCGAGGACGCCTGCAAGATGATCAAGCGCTGCAACGACTTCGGTGCCGGCGGCGTCTCTGTCGCCATCGGCGAGCTGGCCGACGGCCTGTATATCGACCTGAACAAGGTCACCAAGAAGTATGACGGCCTCGACGGCACCGAGCTGGCCATCAGCGAGAGCCAGGAGCGTATGGCCGTGGCTCTGGCCCCTGAGGACGTGGACAAGTTCATCGCCATCGCCACCGAGGAGAACCTTGAGGCCACCCCCGTGGCAAAGGTCACCGAGGAAAAGCGCCTGAACATGGTGTGGAACGGCAAGTCCATCGTCAACATCAGCCGCGAGTTCCTGAACTCCAACGGCGCTGAGAAGCATCAGAACGTCCACATCGAGAAGGGGACTGTCTGGCAGCCCCAGTGGGCCGGCGTGACCTTCGAGCAGAAGATGAAGAACATGGTGGGCGATTTGAACGTCTGCAGCAAGAAGGGCCTTTCTGAACGATTCGACTCCACCATCGGCGCGGCCACCGTGCTGATGCCCTTCGGCGGCGCATGCCAGCTGACCCCCCAGAACGCCATGGTCGCAAAGCTGCCCGTGGACGGCGAGACCAACACCTGCTCCGGCATGGCATGGGGCTACAACCCCTACCTCATGAGCGCCAACCAGTATGTGGGCGCACGGATGGCCGTCGTCGAGAGTGTGACCAAGCTGGTGGCCTCCGGCTTCCGCTATGAGGACGCCTACCTGACCTTCCAGGAGTACTTCGAGCGCCTTGGCACTTCCCCGGAGCGCTGGGGCAAGCCGCTGGCCGCTCTGCTGGGCGCACTGGACGCGCAGATTGGCCTCGGCATCGCCTCCATCGGCGGTAAGGACAGCATGTCCGGCTCCTTCGAGCAGCTGGATGTGCCTCCCACGCTGGTGTCCTTCGCAACCGCCATCGGCAAGGCCGGCCGCGTCGTCTCCACCGAGTTCAAGAAGCCTGAGAGCACCGTCGTCCTCATCCGGCCCATCCTGGACCCCGTCACCGGCTGCCCCAACTTCTTCTCCCTGAAGGCCAACTATAAGAAAGTTGAGCAGATGATGGAAGATGGCATGGTGGCCGCTGCTTCCTCTGTGGGCTATGGCGGTCTGGCCGAGGCTCTCTTCAAGATGGGTCTGGGCAACCGCATCGGCTTCAAGATGATGAACAACATGACCACCCACGATATGTTTAAGCCTATGTACGGCTCCATCGTGCTGGAGATGGTCTCTGACGCCCCGGCTGGTGAGCTGCTGGGCGAGACCACCGCAGACTACACCTTCGAGTGCTGCGGCGACAAGCTGGATATGGCTCAGCTGCAGGAGATCTGGGAGAGCAAGCTCGAGCCCGTCTATCCCTACCGCAAGGCCGGTCCCGCCGTCGAGAAAATCGACGGCAGCCTGACCGCCCCCGCTGCGCCCAAGATCGGCGTGGCAAAGCCGAAGGTCATCATCCCGGTCTTCCCGGGCACCAACTGCGAGTATGACACCGCCCACGCCTTTGCCCGCGCCGGTGCGGACCCCGAGGTGCTGGTCATCCGCAACCTGACCCCCGCTGACGTCACCGCCAGCTGCGAGGCACTGGTCAAGGCCATCAACGAGAGCCAGATCGTCATGCTGCCTGGCGGCTTCTCCGGCGGCGACGAGCCGGACGGTAGCGCAAAGTTCATCGCCTCCTTCTTCCGCAATCCTGCGGTCACTGAGGCAGTCCGCGACCTGCTGCAGCACCGGGATGGTCTGATGCTGGGCATCTGCAACGGCTTCCAGGCCCTCATCAAGCTGGGTCTGGCCGCTTACGGCGACATCCGCCCCATCACGGCCTGCGACCCGACCCTGACCTTCAACACCATCGGCCGCCACCAGAGTATGCTGGTGCGCACCCGCATCGCCTCCACCGGCAGCCCCTGGCTGTCCAAGTGCAGCGTGGGCGACCAGCACACCGTGGCCATCAGCCATGGTGAGGGCCGCTTCGTGGCACCTCAGAGCGTGCTGGACACCCTCATCGCCAACGGCCAGATCGCGACCCAGTACGTCGATCAGGACGGCAACCCCAGCATGGACATGAAGTACAACCCCAACGGCTCCGTCCTCGCCATCGAGGGCATCACCAGCCCGGATGGCCGTGTCTTCGGCAAGATGGGCCATTCGGAGCGCAGCGGCGAGTACCTGTACAAGAACGTCACCGGCGACAAGTACCAGCCTATTTTCGAGGGCGGCGTGGACTATTTCAAGATTTGATGGTAAAATAGGAGAAAACCTCTCCGTCACGGCTAACGCCGTGCCACTGCCCGGGTTGCGGCACCCAGCAGCCGCAGCGCTTTGCTTGCGTCTTGCTGGCCGCGGCCCCAACAGCGACTCCCTGTTTCCGCCACTGGCGGCGGTCGTC